>CALMGO010000240.1 GCA_937863625.1 uncultured bacterium | reverse complement strand
AGAAAACTGCGCTGGCAAAGGCTCGCACGCGGCTGGCTCTTCACCGGTATCCTGCTCGGACTTGTTTACGCCGTGCCTGCCATACTGGGGTGGTTCTGGCCGTTTTATGCGTCTTACGTGGAGACGTTTCCACGACTCACGGCATTTGCGTACGAACTGTCGACTTTCGATTTTCACGGCATGCACCTTGCTGGGCTGTCCACCGGGCCGGGGTGGCTCAGACTTCTCTGGCTGGCTCTTGCCGCCCCCACTGTCATCATGCTCACAAATCTGCTCCGCACGTACGTGCAGGTGGCTTCACCGCCGCCGCGCCCGGACATGAGCCCCGGCGTCCAGTGGTCCAAGCGCTGAAACGCCACAGGCGATTCGCCTTGACTTTGAGCGCTCATATTGTTAGAGTTTTCGCCGATATCACCACGGACCTCGGGGGTTACACTATGCCACAAACCTCCAAATGGCGCGAAAAGCACATTCTCGGGCTCGAATACCTGAGCGCAGCCGAAATAACCACCATTCTTGACCTTGCCGACGAGTACCGCCCGGCAGCGACCGACACCTCGACGAAGCTCGACGTGCTCTCGGGAAAGACCGTCCTGAACTTCTTCATGGAGCCGTCTACGCGCACTGCTATATCCTTCGGCTTGGCTGCGGGGCGCTGCGGTGCCACTGTAGTGAATTTCTCCAAAGCCTCGTCTTCGACCCAAAAAGGCGAGACTCTCATCGACACGGCGCGAAATATCGAGGCAATGGGGGTCGACGTCATAGTAATTCGGCACTCAGCTGCCGGCGCACCTCAAATGTTGGCGAAAAACACCAACTGTGCGATAGTAAACGCCGGTGACGGCCGTCACGAGCACCCGACTCAGGGGCTCTTGGACCTTCTGACGATCAGGCAGGCCAAGGGGGCGATCAAGGGTCTCAAGGTCGCCATTGTCGGCGACATCGCCAATTCCCGCGTGGCCAGGAGCAACCTCTGGGGTCTCAGGAAGCTTGGCGCCGAGGTGACGTTTATCGGGCCGCCGACGATGCTGTCAAAGAGCATGGAGCAGTGGGGCGCAAGGGTCCTGTACGACTTTGACGAGTGCATCGGCGAGTTCGACGTAATCAACATGCTCAGAATCCAGCTCGAACGCCAGACCGATGCCGCGATACCGAGCTTGAGGGAGTACTCTGCCCTCTTTGCGCTGACGCCCGAGCGGCTCACCCGGACTAAGGATGACTGCCTTGTCATGCATCCGGGGCCGATTAACCGTGGAGTTGAGCTGCCCAGTTCGGTAGCCGACTGCGACCGGAGCGCAATACTGCCGCAGGTCTCAAACGGCGTCGCAGTGCGAATGGCCGTACTTACGCTCGTGAGCCGCGCGCGTGATGCGCAGGCCAATTAGGAGGCTCTGATGTCCGACGGTAGCCCGAAAATCCTCATCCGTGGCGCGCGCATAATAGACCCTGCCAATGCAATCGACTGCCAGGGCGACATCCTCGTCGAAAACGGCGTAATCGCAGCCGTAGGCGAGGTCGATGGACGCGGCGCCGAGGTGGTCGAGGCCGGCGGACTCGTCGCGGCGCCTGGATTTGTGGATATTCACACACACTTGCGGGAGCCCGGCGCGGCTGGCGGCGAGACCGTGCTCTCAGGCACGCGCGCCGCGGTCAACGGCGGTTATACGACCGTGTGCAGTATGCCTAACACCGACCCTCCTGTAGACAGCCCCG
>CALMGO010000239.1 GCA_937863625.1 uncultured bacterium | reverse complement strand
CTGGACTCGCGGTATAAATGCGGGATTTCCAGACAGGAGGAAAGCATGGCTGCGATGACCACAAGAGAGCGGGTCAAGCGGATGTACGAGCACAAGGAGGCCGACCGCGTCCCGGTGACCGACCTGCCCTGGGCGTCGACCATAGATCGCTGGGAAAAAGAAGGCATGCCGAAGGGCATGTCGTACGCAGACTACTTCGAGATGGACAAATTCGTCGGCATCGGCGTCGACACGACCCCGCGGTATCCCGAGAAGATCATCGAGGAGACCGAGGAGTACCGGATAAAGACGACGGCGTGGGGGGCGACGATAAAGGACTGGAAACACAAAGGCGGCGTGCCGCAGGACCTCGATTTTACGGTCAAGGACGCGGATTCGTGGGCCAGGGCCAAGGCTCGGATGACGCCGTCGCGCGACAGGGTGGACTGGGATCACCTGAAAAAGAACTGGAAGGCATGGCGCGACGAAGGCGTGTGGCTGTCGGGTGGATTCTGGTTCGGCTTTGACGTGACGCATTCCCGGATAGTGGGCACCGAGCAGACACTCATGAAGATGGCTACCGAGCCGGAGTGGATAAAGGACGTGTGGGAAACGTGCCTCGATATGAATATCGCCCTTTTCGACATGGTGTGGGAAGCCGGCTATCACTTTGACGAGATGATGTGGTGGGACGACATGGGGTACAAGGGGACGCAGTTTTTCTCGCTGCCCATGTACAGGGACCTCCTGAAGGACGCGCACAAGCGCGCGTGCGACTGGGCTCATGCCCGGGGGCTCAATGTCCGCCTGCATTCGTGCGGAAATATATCCACATTCATCCCGGACCTTATCGAGATAGGCGTCGAGATGCTCAACCCCATCGAGGTAAAGGCCGGCCTTGACCCTGTTGCGTTAAAGAAGCAGTACGGGGACAAACTCGGCTTTCACGGCGCGCTGAACGCGGTGCTCTTCTGGGAGCCGGAGAAGATGTGGGCCGAGATGCGCAAGGTCATCCCTGAGATGAAGAAGAACGGCGGCTACATCATATCGAGCGACCACAGCGTGCCGGAGACGGTCGGGCTCGAGGAATTCCGCGAGTTTGTGAGGCTGGCCAGGGAGCTCGGGACGTACGAATAGGCGTCAGGCGGAATTTCAGAAAATAATCACGCCAACCGGCTGGAAACGGCCGCAGTTGCCGTTTAGAATCTGCCCTCTCACCGGCAATCCTCGATGTGCGGGAGCTCTCCGGGAATATGCGCCTGCGCGAGCGTAATCCCGAAGTGCCGGATGAGCGTGGAGGCTGCGCATGGGACACCAGTTGCGCGAGGCGGATCGTGTCGCCGACGCACAAGACGCGCCCGCCGGAAGCCACAAAACCCGCCGGCGCGCATCCGAAACGGCGCTTGTGATTGCCGCGGCCCTTGTGGTCGCGGTGACACTCTTTCGCATTGCCGAAACAACCCCCCGGGACTCCGGCCTGCACATTGTGTCGGCCGTGTGGACCGCATTGGCGAACGATCTGGCTCACGGAGAATTCTACCGGCCGAATGTGAGCGCCGACGGTTACGGCGGTACCAGATACATGCCGTTGCATTTCGTCCTTCATTCGCTTTTAATCCGCGCGGCGGGTCCGGACGTGCCCCCGCAAGTACCGGGCTACGTTATCGCGTTTGCGTCGATAGCAGGGCTCACGTGGGGCCTGTATCACATATTCCGCGCGTCCGGGTTGCGCCGGCGCCCGGCTGCGGCCTGCGCAGTGTTGTGGCTTGCAACGATGTCAGGACAGTATGCAGCCACGACCATAAGGGGCGACCTCCTGGCGGCGGCCCTGAACGTGCTGGGCCTGGCCTGCTGTGTCTCGTCGCAGGTCAGGCGCTCGAGAGGGTGGCTCGTCTCGGCGGCGGTGTTTTTCGTGCTTGCATTCAGCGCCAAACTCACAACGGTCTTCGGCGTTGCCGCTGCAACAGGGGCGCTCGTATTTGGCGGCAGGGGCAAGGACG
>CALMGO010000238.1 GCA_937863625.1 uncultured bacterium | reverse complement strand
CGCGGACGCCCTCGGCCGCCGCGTCACCATCATGGAAGTCTGCGGCACGCACACTGTCGCCATCTGTCGAAGCGGCCTTCGAGATCTTCTGCCCGCAGGGGTACGCCTGATAAGCGGCCCGGGCTGCCCCGTCTGCGTTTCATCGCAGGGCTACATCGACGCCTGCATCAAAACTGCCGCGATTGAAAACGTCACCCTCGCCACATACGGCGACATGCTGCGCGTTCCCGGCTCTGACGCCTCGCTTGCCGAGGCCCGCGCCTCGGGCGCCCGCGTTCTCATTGTTTACAGCGCGCTTGACGCCGTCTCCTACGCCGCAAAACATCCGCACGAAATGGTCGTCTTCGCCGCCGTCGGTTTTGAAACTACCGCTCCCGCAACGGCCCTTGCCATTAAGGCCGCCGACGAAAAGGCCATCGATAATTTCTCCGCCCTCTTTTCTCACAAGCAGATTATCCCCGCGATGTCCGCGCTTCTTGCCGCGCCCGATCTTTCCATCGACGCCTTTCTCTGCCCCGGCCACGTCAGCGTCATCATCGGCCCTGAGCCTTACAAAGTCGTCGCGGATACCGGACGCCCCTGTGTCGTCGCGGGCTTTGAAGGCGCGGATATCGCGCGCGCCGTTCGCATGATTTTGGAGCAGATTTCCGACGGCCGCAGCGTCGTCGAGAACGAATATTCCCGCGTCGTCAAACCCGGCGGCAACGCCACCGCCCGGCGCGTCCTGGGCGAGGTCTTTGACTCGTCGGATGAGGACTGGCGCGGCATCGGCGTCATCCCGCAGTCGGGGTTCGCACCTGTGAAGCGATATGAGCGCTTTAATGCTGCACTCGTGCACCACGTCGACATCGGCCAGGCAAAAGAGCCTGCAGGGTGCCGGTGCGGAGAGGTCATTCGTGGTGCGATCGACCCGCAGGAGTGCGCGCTTTTCGGCCAGGGGTGCACCCCGGCGCACCCGGTCGGCCCCTGTATGGTTTCCCGCGAGGGTTCCTGCAGCGCCCACTACAAATATTCCCGCCGAACCGGCGACGTGAAAGGCCGTGAGTGATGAAAGACGACGAAAAAATCCTCCTCGCCCACGGCGGCGGCGGCGAGATGACGACGCAACTCGTGCGTGACGTTATACTTGTGGGATTGGGTGACACGGCGACAGGCAGCCTCGACGATTCGGTCGTGCTCCAAGTCCAAGGCCGCATTGCATTTACGACGGACAGTTTCGTCGTCAAGCCGCTCTTTTTCCCCGGCGGCGACGTCGGACGCCTTGCCGTCTGCGGAACTGTCAACGACCTTGCAATGCGCGGGGCAAAACCGATTGCGATTTCGCTCGGGATTATCATTGAAGAGGGGCTTTTGGTTTCGACATTTCGCAAAATTGTTTCGAGCATTGCGGCGGCCGCGCGCGAAGCGGAAATAAAAATCGCAACCGGCGACACGAAGGTCGTCGAACGCGGCTCTGCTGACGGGATTTTTATAAACACGAGCGGCATCGGCGAGATTGCCGACGGCGTTGAGATTTCGCTTGGCGGCGCGCGCGCGGGCGACGTCGTGATTGTAAGCGGGGCTGTTGGAAATCATGCCATTGCCGTTCTTGCGCAACGCGAGGGGCTGGCATTTGAGACGACTGTTGAAAGCGACGCTGCCCCGCTGAATCACATGACGTCGGCGCTTGTGAGCGAGATTGGCAACGGCGTACATGTATTAAACGATCCGACACGCGGCGGGCTTGCGATGTCGCTTAATACGATAGCGGCTGCAAGCGGCGTGGCCATTGAGATTGACGAGCGCGCGGTGCCGGTGGATTCGGCGGTTGCGTTTGCGGCGGAGATGCTCGGGCTTGACGTTTTGACGCTGGCCAACGAAGGCAAACTCGTCGCAATCGTGAAAGACGGAAACGAAGCGAAGGCTCTGGCTGTCCTTGCTGCCGCGGGCGCGCGGCCGGCTGTGATAGGGCGCGTGAAATCCGGCGGCGGCGTGACGATCAGAGTTTCCGGCGGCGGCACGCGGATACTGGAGATTCCGTACGGCGAAGATGCGCCGCGGATATGCTGAAAATCAGGAACGCTCTTCCGCGATATTTTTCGAGGCGGCACGCTATAAGTTATTGACAGCGGGAGACTCATTGCCAAAATAGGCGTTCTCATTTCGGCAAGCGTTCATGGTGCCGAAAGACGTTTAACGCCAGTTGTGAAAAGTATCACAATAAAGCGCCCCCAACGGGCACGCACGTAAATGTCGCTTGAAACGGCACTGACTGTGAGGAGCGAATGATGTCGGCAGGAAAAACGATTCTGGTTGTGGACGACGATCCGGACATCGTAGAGACGACTAAGACCATCCTGGAAACGGCCGGATACAAAGTAGTGACGGCGTCCAACGGGACCGAAGGTCTTGCGAAGGCCAAAGAGGTCAAGCCGGCGCTGGTGGTTCTGGACGTGATGATGGACAAGGAGACGGAAGGTTTTCACGTCGCCTACGAACTGAGGAAAGACGAAGGCACGAAGAACATAAAGATCCTCGTGCTGACGGCGGTGGGGCAAAAGAGCGGTTTCAAGTTCGGCGCGGAGACAGACGGCGATTATCTGCCGGTGGACGGCTTTATGGAAAAGCCGCTCGAGCCGAAGGCGTTGCTTGCGAAAACGGCCGAGTTGCTCGGCGCGAAATAGGTGGCTCAGCGGCCAATTGCGATAGCGGAAAGGTAGGGCTATGCTTCCCAAGATAATCAAGAAGGATGACCTGCGGGCCTTCGTCGAGGCGCTGCTTGCGGAAAACGTGGTCGTCGCCCCCACAAAGAAGGGCATAAAATACGCGTTTGCCGAGGTCGATAGTTTCGACGAGGTCGCGCTCGACTACAACATCACGATGCTGTCGCCGAGAAAGTATTTCTACCCGCAGAACGAGACGGTGCTCAAGTTCAAACTCGGCGAGAAGCCGTCAGCCGAGGCGGTCGTGGAATCGGCGCCGAAGATCATCTTCGGCATGCATCCGTGCGACGTCGCGGCGACGTGGCTTCTGGACGTGGTATTCGCCGAGGACCCCGCCGACCCCAACTATCTGTCCAAGCGCAAGAAGGCCGTCATCATAGGCATGAACTGCGCAAAGCCGTGCGACGAATTCAGCTTCTGCAAGGACATGAAGAGTTACAACGCGACGGCGGGCTTTGACCTGATGCTCACGGACCTCGGCGACAAGTACTTCGTCGAGGTGGGCACCGAGGCGGGCGAGGCGCTGCTCGTAGCGGGGGCGCAGGCTTCGGAGGCGTCCGCGGACGACCTGAAGGCTCTCCAGGAGTGGCAGAACGGCAAGGAGAAGAGCTTCGTCAACCGCATACCTTACGACACGAAATTTCTCCCTGAGATACTCGGCGCCAGCGACGACAGCCTCGTGTGGGAGGCGATCGCACGGAAATGCCTTTCTTGCGGTTCGTGCAACACGACATGCCCGACGTGCTACTGCTTCACGGTGCGCGACGAAGTAGCGTCGAACCTCGTGGACGGCGAGCGCAAGCGCATCTGGGACAGCTGCCAGCTTGACGAATTCGCCGAGGTGGCGGGCGGGGAGAATTTCCGCAAGGCCAGGAGCGCGCGGTTGAGGCACAGGTTCAACCGCAAGGGCAAATGGCTTCTCGAACGATACGGCAAATCGGGCTGCGTCGGCTGCGGCCGGTGCGACCGCAACTGTCTTGTGAAGATAAGCTCTGTTGAAGTTTACACGCAACTTGCAGGGGAGCGTGCGAAATGACGGTAAAAGAAAAAAACACGCCGCAGGCGGGATCGATTTTTCAGCCGACGATAGGCAAGATAGTCGCGGCGAAAATGCTTACTGCCAAGGAGAAGTATTTCCGCGTGGTGCTCGAAGGCGGCAAGCCGCTGGGGCAAAAGCCCGGGCAGTTCGTCGAGATCAGCGTTTTCGGAGCGGGCGAGGCGCCCATATCGATATGCTCTTCGCCGACGCAGGAAGACAGCTTCGAGATGTGCGTGAGAAACGTGGGCAGCGTGACCAACCTCATGCACCAGATGGAGGCCGGGGCGACGCTGGGGATGCGCGGGCCGTACGGCAACGGTTTTGACATGGAGGCGATGAAGGGGCATGACGTGCTGTTTGTGGCGGGCGGCCTGGGCCTGGCGCCAGCGCGCGGAGTGATAAAGTATGTCCTCGACAAGAGGCGCGACTACGGCGACGTGACGATACTGTACGGCGCGAGGAATCCTTCGGAGCTTCTGTTCAAGGAAGACCTTTCGGAGTGGGAGGCGAGACCCGACTGCGCGTTTCACATAACGGTCGACCGTCCGGACGACGCGTGGAAGGGCAACAAGGGCGTTATCACGACGCTTTTCCGCCACGTGAAGGTCGACCCCTCGAAGACATACGCGGTAATCATCGGGCCGCCTGTAATGTACAAGTACGCGATACTCGAGGCGCTGTCGATGGGGATTCCGGAGTCGCGGATACTCTGCAGCCTGGAGAGGCGGATGAAGTGCGGCGTAGGCAAGTGCGGGCATTGCCAGATAGGCAACGTCTACGTCTGCAAGGAAGGCCCGGTCTTCAGTTACGCCCAGATAAAGCGCCTGAGGGAGGGCATATAGAATGAAGCCGAAAGTCGCATTTTTCAGTTTCACGAGTTGCGAAGGCTGCCAGTTGATGTTTCTGAACCTGGAGGACGAACTTCTCAACCTGCTGGGAGCCGTGGAGATAGTGAAATTTCGCGAGGCGATGAAAGAGGTCACCTCGGACGAGTACGACGTGGCGTTCATCGAGGGTTCGATAACGACCCACTCCGACATCGAGCGCATCAAGAGCATCCGCGAGAAGACGAAGATTCTTGTCGCTTTCGGCGCGTGCGCGACGATAGGGGGGATAAACGCGATTAAGAATTTCCAGCCGCTCGAAGACGTGCGCAAGTACGTGTACGGCGAGAGGTGGGATTTTTACGACACGGTGCCGACGATGCAGGTCGACCAGGTGGTAAAGGTCGACGCAGCGATACACGGCTGCCCGGTGTCGAAGAAAGAGATGCTCGAGGTCATTACGTCGCTTCTGCTGGGCAAGACGCCGAACATCCCGGACTATCCGGTATGCGTCGAGTGCAAACTGGCCGAGAACGTATGCGTATTTGACAAGGGCATGATGTGCCTGGGACCGGTCACGAGGGCGGGCTGCGGAGCGCTTTGTCCGTCGTACGGGAACAAGTGCATAGGCTGCCGCGGTCTTATAACCGACCCGAACACAAACGCGCAGAAGGATCTTCTCGAGGAGAAGGGTTTGAGCGTGGCGGAAGTACTTAAAGAATTCAGGATGTTCGACGGCCTGTCGGAGGTTTCCAAATGACGGATCTGAATGTAAACGTACACCATCTTACGCGCGTCGAGGGCCACGGGAATATCGTGGTCAACTCGAAGAACGGCGAAATCATCGATGCGCGCCTGGAGATAGTCGAGTCACCGAGGTTTTTCGAGGCGATGCTCAAGGGACGCAGGTGGCAGGAAGTGCAGCTGATTACGAGCCGTATATGCGGCATCTGCGCGGTCGGCCACACATGCACGAGCCTCCAGAGCACGGAGATGGCGCTGGGGATAAGCTTAAGCGAGCAGGCGCACCTTTTGCGCAAGTGCATCTTTTTCGCCGAGCAGCTCCAGAGCCACATCCTGCACACGTATTTTCTGACGGCGCCGGACTTCGTCGGCGCGCCGAGCGTGATACCGCTGGCGACGGCGGCGCCGGAGGTCGTAAAGCGCGCACTCAGGCTCAAGAAGCTCGCCAACACGATATGCGAGACGATTGCCGGCAGGCATGTTCACCCGATAGCGCTGGTTCCGGGCGGCTTCAGCCGCTATCCGTCGGTCAAGGAACTCAAAGCGCTCAAGGAAACCATCCTCTCTTACAGCGACGACATCGACGAGACGGTGAAGCTCTTCGCGACGTTTAAAGTGCCGGAATACTACCGCGAGACGGAGTTCGTATCGCTTAAGAATCCGAGCGAATACGCTTTTTACGAAGGCGACATCTATTCGAGCGACACGAAAAAAGGCGTCAAGAACCTCGACTACAAGACGCTCATCAAGGAAAAGATGGTCGACCATTCGACGTCGAAGCACTGCACGGCGACGCGCGACAGCTACATAGCAGGCGCTCTGGCGCGTTTCAACAACAACTACGACCAGCTGCATCCGCGGGCCAAGAAGGCCGCCGAGGCGCTCAAGATCAAGCCGGTCAGTTACAACACGTTCATGTTCAGCCACGCGCAGGTCGTCGAGACGGTTCACTGCTTTGAGGAGGCTGTCGCCTACATCGACAGGATCCTCGAGATGGACTACGACGTAAACGAGCAGCCGGCCGAGCCGACGCGGATGAGCGGACGCGGCGTAGGCGCATGCGAAGTACCGCGCGGGCTTCTCATCCACGACTACACGTACGAGAACGGCTTCATAAAGGACGCCAACCTCATCATCCCGACGGGGATGAACCTCGCGAATATGGACGCGGACATCCGCGAACTTGCGCCCAAGATAATCAAGGAGCCGCACGACAAGATCGAACTCCTGATGGAGATGCTCATCAGAGCGTACGACCCGTGCATATCCTGCTCATGCCACCTGCTCAAAGTGGAGTTCGTGTAGGAAGCGGGACTAAGGCGCACAAGAATAAAGGGCCGGGCCTTGCCCG
>CALMGO010000237.1 GCA_937863625.1 uncultured bacterium | reverse complement strand
CGATTCTGGCGCTTAGATATCGCGTCAGAGTGTCTGGGCTGGAGGAAATTGCCGCGCGCGGCACAAAAGGGGTACTCTTTCTGCCGAACCATCCGGGGCTCATAGACCCCTTTATCATCCTGTCGAATCTTATAACTACTTTCCGACCTAAATTCATCGCGGACCGTGACCAGGTAAACAGGCCGATCATCAGAAACCTGGCGCATCATTTCGGGGTGCAGACGATTCCCGATGTCGCGAAATACGGAAGCGAAAGCCGCGGGGAAGTGGATGCGGTGCTCGACGCAACGATCGACGGGCTTAAGAAAAACGAAAACTGGCTCTTGTACCCGTCGGGGCGAATATACCGGAAGTATCTTGAGGACCTCGGTGGCAATTCCGCTGTAGAAAAGATACTCGAGGCGGCGCCGGACGTGCGGATCGTGCTTATCCGGACGCGCGGCGTGTGGGGGTCGGTCTTGAGCTGGGCGGGCGGTTCGCAACCGGCGGTTGCAAAGGCCCTCAAGACCGCGATGCGGTCTCTCCTTCTGAGCGGGATATTCTTTGCGCCGCGTCGAGAGGTGACGGTGGAACTCTTCGAACCTGACGACCTTCCTCGCGGTGAGGGGCGCGAAGCGCTTAACCGATATCTGGAGACATTTTACAATAAGGACGCCCTGCACAATACCTACGTACCCTACACGATATGGGAGAGTGGCGGCGCAAGAGAAGTGCCCGAGCCGCTCACCGGACGCGCTGCAGGAGACGCGATAGCGGTGCCTAAATCCGTGCGAGAGGCCGTCGTCGCGAGGTTGAGGGAGATGACAGGCATTTCGCAGATTAAGGATGCCGCCCACCTCGGTCGCGAACTCGGACTCGACAGCCTTGCGCGGGTGGACTTGGCGCTCTGGGTCGAGCAGCAGTTCGGGTTCCCCGCTGTAGACGCGCAGGGCCTCAATACTGTAGCGGACATAATGGACGCGGCGACGGGGCAGTCCGTCTCGGTCGCCCCGGTAGAAGTCAAACGCGCGAGCGCCCGCTGGTTTGAAGCGCGCCCCCTGACGCCGGTCGCCGGGGACAATATCGCCGAGGCCTTCCTGACGCAGGCCGCGGCGACGCCAGGCAAGGTGATTATCGCCGACCAGACAAGCGGCGAGAGGACGTACAGGGACATCATCACGAGCATATTTGCCCTCAAGTCCGAACTGGAGCGAATCGACGGCAAATACGCCGGGATCATGCTCCCGGCTTCCGTGGCGGTAAATGTCGTTTACCTCGCAGCCGTCTTTGCAGGGAAAATCCCCGTCATGGTCAACTGGACCGTAGGCCAGCGAAATATCGAGCATTCGCTTGGCGTGCTGGGTGTCAACGCTGTCATTACCTCAAAGACCGTGGCGAGAAGAATAGAGCAGCAGACGGGAAGCCTCGCCTCTATCGAGGGCAGGTTTCTTTATCTTGAAGATATCGCCGGGCGGCTGGGTACTTGGACTAAGCTCTGCGCATGGGTAAAGTCGAGGCTCTCATGGCGCGCCTTAAGACGCGCCAGGGTGGCCGATACCGCGGTTGTCCTTTTCACGAGCGGCTCGGAGAGTCTGCCGAAGGCCGTGCCGTTGTCGCATAAGAATATCCTCGCGAATGTCTGCGACGGACTGGCGGCGCTTGAGTTTCTCCCGGGTGACAGGATTATGGGGCTTTTCCCGCCGTTTCACTCGTTCGGCATAACGTGCAATATGATGCTGCCGCTGGCGGCCGGGATACCCACGGCCTACCACCCCAACCCGACCGAAGGCGCCGCCCTCGCACGGCTCATCGAGGAGTATAAGACCACGATGGTATTTGGAACGCCTACGTTTCTCAAGGGCATTATAAGATCGGCGCGAGAGGGGCAGTTGTCATCGCTTAGACTCGCGGTGACCGGTGCCGAAAAGTGCCCGGAGTCCGTGTACGAGGCCTATGCAAAGAACTATCCTGATATGGTGCTCGTCGAGGGATACGGAGTGACAGAGTGTTCGCCGGTTGTGTCGGTAAACGACTACCACCGCCCGAGACCCTATACGATAGGCAAGGTGGTCAATTCACTCGAGTACGCGATTATAGGCAGTGAGACCGGCCGCCCGGTGGATACGGGCCGCGAAGGAGTGCTTCTTGTCCGTGGGCCGAGCATTTTCGAAGGATACTTGAATTTCGAGGGGGATTCGCCCTTTGTGGAGTTTGAAGGCAAATCGTGGTACCGCACAGGCGATATCGTGAGTGAGGACGATGAAGGTGTGCTCACCTTTCGCGGCAGGCTAAAGCGTTTTGTAAAGATCGGCGGCGAGATGATATCACTGCCTGCCATCGAGGCGGTGCTCGATCCCCATTTTGCATCCGAGGATGACAAGGGGCCGGTCATTGCCGTTGAAGCGACTCCGGACGAGGACAGGCCGGAGTTGGTTCTCTTCACTACGAAGGACACTGACAGGGAAACGGTGAATAAAGGAATACGTGCAGCGGGGCTCTCGCCGCTATACCAGATAAGCCGCGTGGTCAAACTCGACGAGATACCGGTTCTCGGGACGGGCAAGACGAATTACCGGGCGCTCCGCGCGCTTCTGACCGCACCGGGCCAGTAGCGCGGTTCTTTGCAGATGAAGTAGCATTTGCTTCAACTATCGCGGATATCGCATCGAGAGGCCATCGAAGTAGACCCTTCCGCGCCCGAGGATCTGGAGTTCGATAGTGATGGTCGCCGTGCCGTCAGGCACCCTCACTTGCGTGGCAAACGTCTTCCACTCGTGAGAGATGGGCTTGATATTCACCTTCGGCTTCCCGATGGCAAAGAGATTCTGCCGGATCTCAGCGCCTTCTTCATCCCGAAATACGATGTCGACGGCTGCTGCGAGGAGTTTTTCAGCTTTCATGTGGATTGAGATGTCAAGGATGTCCGCAGAGTCTTTGTGCTCGAATGTGCGGCGCCAGCAGACCTCGGGCCCGGTCTGGCCTTTCTTCTTCTCCAGGGCAAGAGAGGCTGAGCCGTCGACGAAGGTTTCCTTGTCCCAGATGTATTTGATCCCGTCCAATTGGGGGCCGTGTGTCCACTGGTCGGGAGCTTCGATGCCCGACTCGAACCCGTCCTCAACGAGAAGCCCCGCCGTCTCGACATTGGCGAGAAACTCGCCTTTCGGGAAATCGTCCGTGCACTCTACGCGGACTTCATCAAACCATATAGTGCCCGCGCTAACAAGCGTGACCGCGACGGCTATCTTCCTGGTCCCTGGCGGGACCTCAACGGCCCCGGAGTAATCCTGCCAGTGGTGGATAATGGGCGTTTCCCCGCTGATCTTGATGCCGACGTGCGCAGCGCGCCTGGCGGTCCAGTTGTCATCGGCATCGCAGAACTGCACGTCGATGGACGCCTTTGAAACGTCGATGGCGCGCACTTTCATCGTGACCTTGATACCGGGGGACTTGCCGTCGTACTTGAGAGTGCGCCAGCATGTGGCAAAGGGTGGCGTCAGGAGGTAACTGGTTTTACCGAGACGAATGCTTGAGTGCCCCTCGCTGCCCATGCTTTGCTCCCATGCACACAGGATGCCGGGGTGCGAAGAGGGGCTCCTCCATCCTGCAGCAAAACCGGCGCCTTCTTCGAGACTGTCATAAAAGGGCATGTCAGCCGGAGCAGGAAGAAGCGAGACGGAAACGGTGTCCCATGCGCAGGCAATCGGCAAAGACAATATGACAAGAATCGTGCAGACCAACGCCAATGAGACACATCTCATGTGCGCCCCCCTGAAGAGAAGGTCACTAATCGGCGAAAGTATGCCATAAAGTGAATCCGTTTTCAACTGTGGTTTGCAGGTGAGAGAAACAAGTCTGCGGCCGCGACAGAATGCCGCCTTCCATGTCTGTGAGGCAGGAAGGCCGGTTCAGTGTCTTGCGGATAGCGCTAATTACCGGCATACGATGCCTTCACCTGGTCAAACCATACTTTGCCGGGGCCGTAGATCTGGAGGGCGGATGCCAATTTTCACACAGGGCGCGGCGACCTCAGCGGCCGCCGCGCCCATGCGGTCATATCGTGCTACTGATAGCGGAAGTTGCCGCCGGGGACTTCGGGTTCGGGCTTTTCCGTGTCGACAGGCGTAACGAGGAAGTCGTCCAATTCGACGTCCTTGCCGGAAACAAGCGTCACGTCGCGTGTAAGCGATTTGACAAAAACCGCCAGATCATGCTTGTCTTTGTAGAAGGGGCACACCTCATAGTCGCTCGGTGGCAGTCGCATCGAAAAACGCCCGTCTGCATGGGAATCGCCCATGTATCCGAGGCTCGATGTCTCCGAAACCGTCATATCGAGCGATATGCCAACACCGCGACCTGCGACCGGTTCGCCAGTGGTCTTGTCGAGGACGCGCCCAGTGACAAGTGAACCGCGGATGACACTGATCTCTGCGTCGGAGGTCTTGCCTGCGGCGACTGTGACATGAAGACTTTCAACCCCGACCACATTCTGGTCGGTTGCCCCAGACGCCTCCACCTGGTATCGGCCCGGGTCAAGGCCGGTCTCGGTAAAGGTCCCGTCGGCGTCGGTCTTGGTTGTTCTGTAGACCCTCTTGCCTTCAAACTTGGCTACACGCACGGGTATCCCTTCCAGCGCAATGCCGTCTTCGAGCGGCTTCACGCGCCCCTTGATTGTGCCGAGGCTTTCGGGAGCGGGAGGGGCGGCGGGAGGCGGGACCTCCATAACGCCGATGTCGAGGTCCTCACCTGGTTTGAGCTCGACCTTGCGCACATCGCCAAGGAGATTGCCAAACTCGGACTCACCGGACTCGTGGTTGCTTCGCACCCAGGAAACAGCATATCTGCCCGGTGAAAGGAGCGTACTGAAGTAGCCCTGGGCATCCGCGACGCCGTTACTGCTTGTGCTGCCGCCTGGTTTACTCTGGGAGAAGTAGGGCTGTACCGTGCCGTAGGGGAAGGGCTTTCCAGTGCCTTTCTCCACTATCCTGCCGGTAATATGTGAGCCTTTGACGACCTGGATTTCCACCTCGGCAGTCTTGCCTGACTCGACGGTTACGGATGATATGCCAACTTCCGAAAGCACTTTCTCCGCGCTCCTATCGATATTGACCTGGTACTTGCCCGGCTCGACCAGGCCAGAGGACCATATTCCTTTGCCATCGGTGATGATGCGCCTGACGCCGCCAGCATGGGTGAAGTCCAGCGACAACATCATAAGGCGGACGGAGGCTCTGCTGAGAGAGGGGTCCCCGGAGACGAGTTTCACAACGACGCGACCGGCGGGACGCAGGGCTATGGTCCGGGACTCGCCGCCGGCGATGAAGTCCGCGCGGGTGAGGCAGGTGTCATTCGAGAACTCCACAACAGCTGTGTGGCCTTTCGGCAACCCGGTGATTTTGAATGCGCCATTGCGGTCTGTTGTGGTCGCAAAAAGATGCGTAGCTGCCGAATACTCGAAGAAATATCGGTCATTCCGGTTTTCCATCTGGTCTTCGGGTTTTGTGCTGAGCGACATGACGGCCACATTTGCGCCAGCGACGGGACTGCCGGCGGGGTCGGTGACCTTGCCGGAGATGGCGGCGTCGGCCTTCGCGAGGGTAAGCGTCACTTCATCAAAAGGCGCGTCCCATTCGCGCATGGCGTACTGAGCGGCCAACTTGTCAGTTGTCCGTGCCGCGAGGAAGAGGGCGCAACGGTCGTAAGTTCGTGTCATGTGAGGGACGTTTATCGAAAACCTCCCGGCGCTATCAGCCTGTGTCGATGTGGTCGAGTCAACACCGTCGATCCATGCGCACGCTGTGACGGAAACGCCGGCAGCGGGCTTGCCATTTTCGTCGAGGACGACTCCGCTGATCTTTTGCGTAGGCTCCTCAACGGCGGTCTCGGCCGCGGGACGCTGGGTGGCGGAGGTCTCGGGGGACGACGGGAGGCCGCTGGAGATTTCAGGTTCGGGCTGGTCAGTATCGACCGGCAAAACGAGGAAGTCGGGCAATTCGACGTCTATGCCGGAAGTAAGGACAATGTCGCGTTTGAGCGATTTGACGGTATCTAACCAGTTGCAGTAGGGCCACACCTCATAAGTGCCTGGAGCCAGCCGCTTCGAGTAGCGTCCGTCCTCCGGGTTGGAGTTGGCCGCGTACCCGACACGCCCCTTCTCCGGCAAGTTCCTTTTGACAAGTATTCCAGTACGGTGGCCTGTGACGGGTCCGCCTGTAGCCTTGTCGAGTACACGGCCGGTGACAAGTGAGCCGCGGCAGATCTCGAGCTCGATGTCGGAACTCCTGCCTGCGGTTACCGTGACAATGCGGATCTCGACCCCTGCTACAGACTGTACGGGGGTCTCGGACACGTCCACCTGATAGCGGCCGGGGTCAAGGCCGTCGAAGGTGAACGTCCCGTCGGCTTTGGTCTCAGTGGCCCGGGCAACCGCTTTGCCTTCGTATTTGTGTGCAGACACGGCTATGCGCGCCAGTTCGATGCCGTCTTCGAGGGGCTTTACTCGGCCTTTGATGCTGCCGAGGGTTTCGGGAGCGGGCGGCGGCGGCACCTCCATTACGCCGATGTCGAGGTCCTCGCCCGGTTTGAGCTCGATCTTACGTACGTCACCAAGCTTCATGCCAAGCTCCAACTCGCCGGCTTCGGGGTTCTTTAGCGTACAGGTGACTTCGTAGTTGCCGGGGGCAAGGAGGGCGCTGAAGTAGCCCTGTTCGTCCACATCGGCTCTCATGCTTCTGTAGCCTGCGTGCTCGTAACTGACGAAAC
>CALMGO010000236.1 GCA_937863625.1 uncultured bacterium | reverse complement strand
ATGCCGAGTTTCTTCATGGCAGCCTTTATCGGGATAGGATTGGTCTCGATAAACATCGCCCTGCAAAGAGGGAATAATTTTCTATGGAGTTTGGCGGCGAGTGCCGTGTCCGAGTCGTTGTACGCCTTGACCATCGCCTTTACGTCGCGCGGGACGATATTGGCCACGACGGAGATGATGCCTTTGCCGCCGACGGACATGAGGGGCAGGGTAAGACTGTCATCTCCAGAGAGAATCTCGAGCCTGGCGCCGGCGGGGTCGGCGAGGACAGCGCTGGCGTAGTCAATCTGGCCGGTGGCTTCTTTTACGCCGACAATGTTCTTTATCGCGGCGAGGCGGCATATGGTTTCAGGCGCGAGGGCTACCCCTGCCCTGCCGGGGATATTATAGAGCACGATGGGGATGTCGACGGCCTCAGCGATTGTCTTAAAATGCCTGTAGAGTCCCTCCTGCGTGGGTTTATTGTAATACGGGACGACAAGGAGCGCGCCGTCGGCGCCGGAGTCGGCGGCATGGCGAGTCAGTCGCAACGCCTCGGAGGTGGAATTAGAGCCTGTGCCGGCCATGACCTTAATGCGTCCGGCGGCAGCCTTTATGACGGTGTCGACGACCTTGTCATGCTCTCCGTGACTCAGCGTAGGCGACTCGCCTGTGGTGCCGCAGGGTACCAGACAATCGGTCCCCTGGTCGATGTGCCAGGCAACGAGTTCTTCGAGCTTGGCGTAGTCGACCTCGTCATCGGTAAAGGGCGTTACAAGCGCGACTGATACGCCTTCGAACATACCGCACCCCCTTAGTGGTTTTTCTAATGATGAAGGGTTTTATATACTAATGAGCCTTTTCATCTCAGCGACGGCCTGCGATAGACCTACGAAGACCGCGCGGGAGATGATGCTGTGACCGATATTGAACTCCTTGAACCCGGGTATCGCGGCTACGGGAACGACGTTTCTATAGGTGAGACCGTGGCCGGCATGGACGACAAGCCGTACCTCGCCAGCGGCCTTGCAGGCGGCGGCTATCTCGGCAAGACGCTGGGTGGACTGGGCCGGAGAAGCCTCGGCATAGCTACCGGTGTGGATTTCGACGGCCTCGGCGCCGGTTTCCTTCGCAGCAGCGACCTGGCGCTCATCGGGGTCGATGAAGAGGCTGACGACGATTCCTTTTTCCTGAAGCGCGGCGACGGCGGACCTTACGCGGCTCACGTTGCCGGCGACGTCGAGACCACCTTCGGTGGTGAGCTCCTGCCTTTTCTCAGGGACGAGGGTAGCCTGCGCAGGCACGACCTCGCGTGCGATGCGAATAATCTCGTCGGAGGCTCCCATTTCGAGGTTGAGTTTGACGGTGACGGTCTCCTTCAGGAGATACACGTCACGGTCCTGAATGTGACGGCGGTCTTCGCGAAGGTGAACCGTAATGCAGTCGGCGCCGCCAAGCTCCGCAAGCGCAGCGGCCCAAACGGGGTCCGGCTCGATAGTGCGCCGGGCCTGCCGGACGGTGGCCACGTGGTCGATATTGACGCCGAGTTCAGGCATTATTCACCTATTTTGTGTCCTCGCCTGTGAGGGACTCCTCGAGCGAGTCGGCCCGCCTGGCAAGACTTTCAATAGCCTTTGTCAACTGGTGCGCCGTGAGCCCCTGGCGCAGATAGGCATCCACCATTACAAACCTGGGACCTTCGGAAGTCGGCCTGACAGCGAAGGCACCGAACGGGATCTTGAGGTTAGTCTTGAGCGCCCATTCATACCTGTCGGGGGAGGCCGGGCCGCACTCGGTATAGAGGGCGACAAGCGGCGACCCGTCAGGGTCCTTTATCGACAGCAGGACGTCCACCTTCTGCCGGCGACCGCCCGGGAGCCTTACGTTGCATGCGTATCCGGAGGCGGCTTTTGCAACGTCCATATTTTCCGTGGTCAATATCGAAGCAAAGTCTTCGTCGGCAATACGCGCGGCGCCTGCCGCAGCGGGCGCCTGCAAAGAGGGCGCATCCCCGCCGGTAATAGAGGCGATAGCCTCGGCGGCGACGGTCTTCAGCCGCGGGTCAGCGGCGGCGACATTGAGAGCTTCAATCGCGGCCTCGGCCTTAATGTCGCCAAGCGTCCGGGCGGCAGCCCAGGCGACGCCTTCCAGCGGGCACTTAAGCGCATTGACAAGCGCGTCGGTCGCATCGAGACCGATCATAACCAGGCGCGTACGCGCACGTCCGCGTGAGCTAAAGTCGGCCAGTCTGGCTACAAGGTCGCGGATTTCACTTTGAGATGCGGCGCTCTTATCGGACATCATGCTCCCCTTTCGAGCCTGGAGTTGGATTATAGCGGCCCGCACGGCGGCGCGCCAACGTTTTTTGGCGTCGCGGGCGCGTTGTGCTTGCAAAGCGCCCCGCAGAAATATATACATAGTTAGTGACGGTCCTATTCAGGATAGAGGGCGGCTCATGTCCGAGAAGGTACTTGCCCGCGAGGGCAGAGTCATAGTGCGCAAGTTCAAGAGAAGCGACCTGGCGGACAGGTCCGCATGGCCGCCGTACAGGGACCCGCTTAATACCCACCTTAATTTCGATCTGAGCACTTTTATCGACCGCGAGAGATGGCTTTTTACAAGGAAGGCAAACGCCGGGCGGATGTACTTTGCCATTGAGGATGAACAGGGCCGGCTCATCGGGGAGATGTCGCTGAGGGATATCGAGAGCCACGAGAAGACTAGCAGGCTCGGGATTCACCTGGCAAGCAACAAGGTAAGCCAGGGCTACGGGCGAGAGGCTCTTGCGGGGCTTTTGACGTATTACTTCGACAATATGAAGTGGAACACGATGTACCTGGACGTTGCGGCGTTCAATTTCAGGGCAATCCGGCTCTACGAGCGGCTGCACTTTGAACGCATGAGGGACTTCTGGCGGCGGATAAGCGCGGATGATTGCGTGCTGACGGCGCCGGAGTATGCTCATATCAGGCATTTGATGCGGAGGGCACCGGGGGGCATAGAGGCACTCCATCACGATATGCTGCTGACGAAGGAACGCTATTTCGAGACGTTGGCACAAGGAACAGGCGAACACCTTGTAGCTGAATAGAGGACAACAGGGGCGCTTCATGCAGAAGGCATTGTATTTCAGGAACAAAGGCGAGTTGGTAGCGGGGACGCTGCACCTTCCGGACAACCGGCGGCGGTGTCCGGGCGTGCTAATGTGCCACGGGTTCACGGGGCAGAAGAGCGAGTCACATTTTTACCTTGTGGCGCTTTCGCGACGGCTGGCAGAGGCGGGAATCGCGTCATTGCGGTTTGATTTTCGCGGTTCGGGGGAAAGCGAAGGCGAATTTGAGGACATGACGCCTCTGGAAGAAGTGTCCGACGCGAGGGCCGCGCTGAGACAGCTCGCGGGGATAGCGCGAGTGGACGAGAGGCGGCTCGGAATTTTCGGGTGGTCGCTGGGGGGGCTTGTGGCAACCCTCACGGCAGCGAAGGAGAAATCGATCAAGAGCGCCGTGCTGTGGGCGGCGGTAGCGCGGCCGGAGAAGGTATTTGCCGCCAATCGCGCCAAAGGCGCACTAAATGAGCTCAAGAAACACGGACGCACGGATATCGGAGGGCTTTACCTGGGCAGGAGGTTCTGGGATACGATTTGCACGATAGACCCTCCGGCGGAGCTCGCGAAGTCAAAAGCGCCGGCACTCCTCGTTCACGGGACGGCTGATACGACTGTGCCACCAGTAAATTCAAAGGACCTGCTCCGAGCTGGGACGACGCGCGGAGTGAGGACGGAGCTATTTACGGTAAAGGGGGCGGATCACCTGTTTTCGAGCATGGCTTGTAAGGAGCAAGCCATTGGACGGACGGTGGCGTGGTTTGAAGAGACGCTTCTATAGAATTGCCGAGGCCAGAGAGACGCACTCTAATGCGCCGGTGGAAAATAGACGGCGCAGGGAACCTTAGGGCCGCAGGGCCCAGGGAGGTGCAACATGAAGGTCGAGGAATTCCTCAGGAACCAGAAAATCCCCTATACCAAGAAGCATCATCCGGAGGCCTTCACAGCACAGGAAGTCGCGGCTGTGAGCCATGTTCCCGGGGACAGGATGATAAAGGCAGTGGTGGTGCGGGTCGGCGAGGACTATGCCCTGGCGGTCTGCCCGGCGACGTACAGGGTGGACGTTGACAGGCTGGCCGAGATGACGGGCAAGCGCGTGCAACTGGCCAACGAGGGTCAGATGGAGGAGTTGTTCATCGACGCGGAACTGGGCGCCGAGGCCCCGATAGGCAAGATGTACAACCTGGCCACGTACGTGGACAAGTCCGTATGCGCAAATGACGCTGTGGTTTTTCAGGCCGGCACGCACATGGACACGATCGAAGTGCCGTACAGGGATTTTGCGCGAGCAGCGGAGCCGAAGGTCGGCGAATTTGCGGAGCACATCTAATGCGGAGACAACTGTGAAAGGCGACATGGGCGCAGGCGACTGCGGGGATACGGACATACTCGGCGGCAGACGCGTCCGGAAGAACAGCGCAGTGATAGAGGCTCTGGGCGCGATTGATGAGGCGGCAAGCGCCATAGGCCTTGCAAGATCATTTGTGGAGTGCGAGGAGCGCAAGGCGGTCCTCAAGTGTTACCAGGACGCCATGCAGGCGGTAGCCGCTGAAGTGGCCAACGCAGGCAACGGCCGCGCGACGAGGCATGACTTTGTGAACGGCATCAAGGCAATCGAAGAGCAGATACGGATTACCGAGATGGTGGTGGGCAGGCCGAAAGGCTTTCTCACGCCCGGGGAAACGCCGGCCGAGGCGGCGCTCGATGTAGCACGAGTGCTGGTGCGCAGGGCTGAGCGGCGCGTGGTGACGCTTGAGGAAGAGGGGCAGGCGGTGGATGCGCACGTATGCGCGTATCTCAACCGGCTGAGCGACCTTTTGTTTTCGATGGTTTGCGCCGAGACAGTTGGCCAGTAAGAGGCCGCAGACGCCGAGGACCCGGAGGAACGCCCCAAAGCTACCGATATGAGACGATCTCGCCGGTGGAAACGATTCGTGTCTCGACACTGCCGCCGACGTGACCGCTGTTTATGTATCTTCCGTGGTGATTCGTATTGTCCGGGCCGTTATAGTCCTCAACGAGGCCGCTCCAGCCGTCGTACCTGTAGGAACAGACGGCGTCGACCTTCCCAATCTGGTCATGCCTGATGGCGCTGTTTCGGGCGGTTATGTCGGAGGCGCCGGGGCAAAAGAGCACGTTTACATCACCGAGGTATCCAGGAATGAGTTCGCCGAGGCCGACGGCAAGACCGACACGGGAGTAGTAATTGGTGCTGTCCGCCGCGGGGATTCTGCCCATGTCCTGCTTGAACATCTCCAGGCACATACCTATCTGGCGGATATTGCTGAGGCAAGCTGTACGGCGGGCGGTCTCACGGGCCTTTATGAGCGCAGGCAGAAGAAGCCCGGCGAGTATCGATATGATCGCCATCACAACAAGAAGCTCGATAAGGGTGAATGCGGCGTCATGCGCGCAAGAATTCGCAGCGCAAAAGCCGGCTGGAGTCCGGTGGGAGAGCTCTTTTGCTTGTTTCACCGATTTCCCCGTATATAATCGCCTCGTAACAGTCCCAATAGTGAAGGAGACAAGGCATTATGATAAAGACTTTCGTCCTGGACACCAATGTTCTTCTCCATAACGCCGATGCGCTGACGTCTTTTGCCGACAACGAGGTGGTCATAACGCTCGATGTTCTGGAGGAACTGGATAAATTCAAGACCGAGGGCAACGACCTCGGACGCAACGCGCGCCGGACGATAAGGATGCTGGACAGGCTTCGCGTGAAGGGAAGCCTGGGCAAGGGAGTGGCGCTTAACGGGACGGGCGGGAAACTGAGGGTGTACCTGGAGAGGCTGGACGTCACGAAAGCGGGGTTTACCGGCAGCACGCCCGACAACAGGATAATAGCGGTCGCCAAGAGCATTCAGGAAGCGGGCGGCGCGGTCATTTTCGTATCCAAGGATATCAACGCGCGAGTCAAGGCCGACGCCGTAGGCGTGAAGGTGATGGATTTCGAGAAGCAGAAAGTGGATTTTGACAAGTTGTACAGCGGCTGGCGTGAGGTCAGCGTTGACGGCGCGACGATAGACGGCCTGTACAAGGACAAGACGCTCACGCTTCCCGGCGAGGAACTGTACCCGAATGAATTCGTAAGACTCATAGACCAGGGCAATCCAAAGCATACGGGGCTCGGACGTTACAGCGCCAAGGCCAAGGCAGTAGTGCCGCTGGTGCATGACAAGCGCAACCCGTTTGGAATTCGTCCGAGAAACCTCGAACAGAATTTTGCGATGGAACTGTTGCTGTCGGACGAGGTGTCGATGGTGACGCTTCTGGGGCAGGCGGGAACCGGCAAGACGCTTCTGGCGGTGGCGGCCGGCCTGCACCTGGTACTCAATGAACAGAAATATGAGAAGCTCCTCGTCTCTCGCCCGGTCGTTCCGATGGGACGGGATATCGGGTATCTGCCGGGTTCCAAGGAGGAAAAACTATACCAATGGATGGAGCCGATTTTTGATAATTTAGAATACATACTTCGCAGCAATTTCAAGAAACCCGGCGAGATAAGCCGCGAAGTGAAGAAGATGATGGACAACGGGACGTTGGTGCTGGAGGCGCTCACTTACATGCGCGGCAGAAGCATACCGGGGCAGTTTTTGATTGTGGACGAGGCGCAGAATCTGACTCCGCATGAAGTCAAGACAGTGGTAAGCCGCGTC
>CALMGO010000235.1 GCA_937863625.1 uncultured bacterium | reverse complement strand
TCGCGGTAATAGGCGTAGGGAACCTTCTTTACGGGGACGATGCGGCGGGGGTGCATGCCGCGCGCGTGCTACTGGGGGCGGAACTGCCGCCGGGAGTCGAGGTCATCGAGGGGGGCGCGCTGGGGCTGGACCTGCTGGACTTTCTCACTGCATACGGCAGCGTCATCGTCATAGACGCGGCGGACATGGGCCTCACGCCGGGGGAGGTGAAGGTATTTCGCCCGGACGAGGTGAGGTCGCTAAAGATCGGCGAGGCGCTGTCGCTCCACTCGACGGACATCTTAGGCGTCATCGAACTCGGCAGGACGCTCGGCGAGACAATGGCGGACGTGTACGTCGTGGGGGTGCAGGTGGAGTCGGTGGGGCCGCGCGAGGGGCTGAGCGAGGCGGTGGCGGCGGCGGTGGAGAAGGCGGCCGCTACGGCGAAGGCGATAGCCGAGGGGCTCTGAATCGGGAGACCGCGCGCGCGGGTCAGTGAAATCCGCTGTACGATCTTGTGGCCATCTCTATGACCACGGGAAGCGGCTCCGCACGTAGGGGCTGAGTGTGGTCATCGCGCGCCCGGATGCGGTCCACGATGGCCTGTACGCTGACAAATACCGCAATCATCACGACCAGCAGCACCGGCGCGGCGTTTACGAACATAAACAAGACACCCACCGCGAGCGCTGCAACCGCCATCACTGTGAAGATTCCCGGGTTGGTGACGCAAAGCACCCATGCGTCCGAAGGAGTAAAGTCTCTCAAGAACAGCGGAGGCGGCGGGCCGCAGACATCGCAAATGACGCGCGTCAGCGTCCCCGGGTAAAGGGGCAGTCCGCAATTCTCCGACACATACGCGACAACAAGGCTGAAATCCATCTCGCTATCCTTCCGCCCCTCGGGCCTTGGCTGGAAATTCGCCCCGGGAATCTTCACGCCTTCACCACTGTATACGAACGGGAAGCGAAATTGTTCCAGCCAAACAGGCAAAAGGCCTCGACGACGCAGCCCTACGGCTTTTCGCGCGGGACAAACTTCAGCGCCGCTCCGTTCATGCAGTACCTCAGCCGCGTCGGCTCCGGCCCGTCGTCAAAGACATGCCCCAGATGCGCGTCGCACCTCGCGCAGAGCACCTCCGTGCGCGTCGTGAGAAGCGAATGGTCCGGCTTTTCCACCACGTGGTCCTTCTTCACCGGCTCGTAAAAACTCGGCCACCCCGTGCCGCTTTCGTACTTTGCCTCGCTTGAGAAGAGTTCAAGCCCGCAACAAACGCACGTATACACGCCGTGCCCCTTGAAGTTGTAATACTCGCTTGAAAAGGCATGCTCCGTTCCCTTTTGGCGCGCCACGCTATACTGCTGCGGCGTCAGTGCCTCCCGCCACTGGGCATCGCTCTTTGAGACCTTTTCTATCATTGCTTTCTCCTTCGAGCCTTTCGACACTTCCCGACTCTCAGCTCCTGTCCGGCCGCCGCCGCACCCCGCCAATGCAGCCGCCGCCAGAACCGTTGCCGCAATAAGCAACATCTTGGGCATTTCGCTTCTCCCTGGTTCGCGGCCCCTTCTTCCTGACATGACAGCCGGCGCCCGAGGAATAATCCCTTTCGCGCAGTTTCCAAAGAGACTATTTGACTCCCGGCCTTAACCCGGCGACAATGCAAGGCATACCGCGAAAGGAGCCGCCGCATGGACCTTGCCGACAAATTCCGCGTCAAACCGCGCGGGCGCGTTTCGCTCGACAGATATGACACGGCCGAGACGCCCGGCTTCAAGAGTAAGCATGCCGCCGAAAAGGCGCTCCACGCCAATATCGCGCGCCTCGCGGACCTCCAGTACCTCCTCTACGCCGAAAACAAACGGGCGTTGCTCGTCGTCTTTCAGGGCACCGACGCGGCAGGCAAGGACGGCGTCATCCGCCACGTCATGTCCGGCGTCAATCCCCAGGGCTGCCGAGTCACTTCCTTTAAGACCCCCTCGGCCGAAGAGGCCGACCATGGCTTTCTCTGGCGCATCCACAAGGCGGTCCCCCCCAAGGGGGAAATAGGCATTTTCAACCGCTCCCACTACGAGGACGTACTCATCGTCCGCATCCACAAACTTGTGCCCAAATCCGTCTGGTCCAAACGCTTCAAGGAGATTAACGCGTTCGAGGAACTCCTCGCCTCACAGGACGTAGTGATATTGAAGTTCTTCCTCCACATCTCGAAGGACGAACAGAAGGCGCGTTTCCGCGAAAGGCTCGATGACAAAGAGAAGAATTGGAAGGTGAGTCCAGCCGACTTGGAGGAGAGGAAATTCTGGGATGATTACACCGCCGCCTACGAGGACGTGCTCTCGAAGACGAGCACGCGTCATGCGCCGTGGTTCGTCATCCCTTCAGACAGGAAATGGTACCGCAACCTCGCCGTCTCGACCATCATCACCGAGGCGCTGGCGTCTCTTGATATGAAATTTCCCCCGCCGCCGGCGGACCTCGATCGCGTGGTCCTCAAATAGCCGTCGGACTCAAGGCGCCGCCTGCGGAGTTTCGCTTTGTGCGGCGTCCGTCTCCGGCACAAAGATGAAAGCCCCGCCGCATTCTTCCGCCAGGCGATAGTGCTTTACAACCGCATCGGCAAAGCCCTCGCAGAACCGCACACGGCCGTACCATCTCCTGCCAAGCTCTGACCGCGGGTCCGACTGGAGTATGACCGCCGCAAACTCGCGCCGTTCGATCTTGTCCAGAAAATCCCTGCGGACTCCCGCGTCGCGCCTGCACAGTACCGCCAGCGCAAAGGAGTCCATCACATACGGCCTTTCGCCGCGCACGAGCGGCACCATGGCCGTCTCGGACAAGACCGGCTCGCCAAGCGCGCTTATGGCTTCGACGACGCGCCGGATGTTTTCGCGTTTCGGCGTGACGTCCACCGGATGCATCCACACAACGGCAAATCCCGAGCCCGCCACGGCCACAAACGCCAGCAGCAACGCAGCAAGGGGCGTGAAGGTATCCTTTTTTTTCACCCATAGAACCACCGCGATGACGGCCGCCACGTTCAGGTCAAGGAAATGATTGTAGCTGATGCCTCTCGAACCGAACATGAATGCCGTCACGGCTGCTGTTGCCGGAAACGCCAACAGCAAGGGGTTCTTCGCCATGCTCTTTATGCCGAACGCCAGCGCGGCCACGGCCGCCATCCACAGAAACAGGGCGAACACATCCTGATTCACCGCCACCCGCAAGAGATTGACAGGCCCTGCGACAATATCCTTGACCGAACTTCCTCCCAGGAGACACGCGCGCATCGCCTCAAGCCAGCGCCCCTGGCTGGCCGCGTTGACGCCGAGGAGGACAAC
>CALMGO010000234.1 GCA_937863625.1 uncultured bacterium | reverse complement strand
CATTGCATTTCCCTTTCAAAGAGCGCAATACGGCTTTTTCCGACAGCCGAGAGGGAATGTTACGAATGAACCGCCTGCGCGCCAGAAAAATCCCACCCCCGCGCGCCGGCGCCGCACAAGACATGACGACGACCGTGGTGCGACCGGTCAAAAAAAAGCCCTTCGGGTGAACCGAAGGGCTTCTTGCTTTGGGACACATGCCCACAAGGGGCATGTTCAAAGACGCCTCATGCAGCAGGCGGACTGACCGTTTTCTTGCCTTTCTGCGTTAGTAGCGATACCACTACAAGGGTAATGAAACTGAGCGGTATCGAGATGATGCCGGGGTTGCTGAACGGTATCGGTGCCGATGCCGGATTGAGGCCGTACTGCTTGAACATATCCGGCGAAAGCAGGATGATGCCGACTGCCGCTACGATGCCGACGATGATGGACGCCACGATGCCCTTGGCGGTCGTCTTTTTCCAGAAGAGGAGCATCACGATGGCCGGCAGGTTTGCCGAGGCGGCGACCGCAAAAGCCCAGCCGACGAGAAACGAGACGTTCATCCCCTTAAAGACGATGCCGAGGATGATGGCGATGAGCCCGACCGTAAAGGCCGCCGCCTTCCCGATGATAACCTTCTGGCGCTCGTTGAGCTGGAGGTCGTAAAAACGGTCAAGAACGTCGTGCGCGACGGCGCCGGATGCCGCAACGATAAGCCCGCTCACCGTCCCGAGGACCGTGGCGAAGGCGATGGCGGATATGACCGAAAAGAGGAACGACCCGAACGAGCGCGCCAGCAGCGGCGCAGACATGTTATTATCGGCCGGGTCTATCACCCCGCTTATCATCGCCCCGAGCCCCATGTAAAGCGTGAGGACATAGAAAAAGCCGATGGCGGCGATGGCGACTATCGTCGATTTTCTCGCGGCCGCGGCGCTTGGCACCGTGTAGTAGCGGATGAGAATGTGCGGAAGCGCGGCTGTGCCGCAGAAAAGTGCAAGCATAAGCGAGACAAAATCGAGGCGGTCGAGTAACGTGCCCTCGACCTTGTATTTAAGGCCCGGCCGCATGATCTTGTCGCCGGGGGTGAGGACCGGAGCAAAAACGCTGACCGTATACCCGCCGTCCGTAAAGGAGGCGTCCTTCTTCCACCGTCGCACGATGGTGCCCGGGCTTCCAAGAAGCGATAGGAACTTGAAAGGCCCTACTGCGCCTGTGACAGCTTCGGCGCCGGTCTTGCCGTCGATGGCTGTGAGATTCCCGACCTGGAGCTGCTGCCCGCTTTCTGCGAGCACGCCGTTTATGTGGCGCGATCCGTCGGCGCGCAGCGTCTCGGAGGCCATCTGGTGCAGTTCGACGGTTCCGTCATCTGCGGCGGCCCCCATCTTCCACCAGGTGAGCTTGTCTTCGCCTGAGAGTTTCATGTATGAAGCGACCACGTCGCCGTTTGTATCGCGGATGCTTATCTGCCCGGCGAGTGTGTAGCGCGGGTCGTTGGGGACGATTGTGCCGTCGACTTGTGAAGCGGTAATCGTCTCATACTCGTGAAAGGGCACCTTGCCGCCCTGATCGGGGGTGGTGGTGAAGCCGCGCATGAGCAGAACGACTACAAGTATCAGCGAAAAGAGAATAAGCATCCCGCCTTTTAGAAACTGTACGTATGTCGTCGAGGTCATGCCCGCCGTGGCCACGATCGTAATGACGATGGCGCCCACCATGATGACGCCGACCGCGTGCGGAAGCCCGAGAAGCGGCGTCACGAGCACTCCAGCTCCGACCATCTGAGGAATGAGATAGAAAATCGACACGATAAGAGTGCTGATGGCTGCCGCGAGCTGGATGCCCTTGGAGTTAAAGGTCGAATCGAGCGCATCTGTAAATGTGTATTTCCCGAATCTCTTGATCGGCTCTGCCACGACGAAAAGCGCGACGATCCAGCCTGCGAGGTACCCGATCGAATAGAGAAAACCGTCGTAGCCCACGGTGGCGATAAGCCCGCATATGCCGAGGAAACTGGCGGCCGACAGGTAGTCTCCCGCGAAGGCGATGCCGTTTACGGACCAGTGAATCTTGCCGCCCGCAGCGAAATACCCGCTCGCGGATTTTGTCTTTTTCGCGAAGTAGAAGGAAAGGATTAGTACAATTGCCACAAAGAGGACGAAGAGTATGACCGGCATCGTCTGCATTATTCGGCCTCCTTCGTTCCGTGGAGTTCGTGCATGGCGGCCTCGCGTTTGCCGCAGGCCCTGTTGTAAATGATGGCAAGGACAAGGGCGAATACGATCAGCCCCATGCCGTATACGACCGCGAGGTTAAGTCCGAAGAGGACGATCTTTTCCATAAGAAGCGGTTTTATGACGTTGATGGCGACGAAGCCGGCGTAGATGATGGCGTACAGGAGGAACATCCAGACGCCAAGACGCGTCTTGTAGTCAACAGCATGATCTTTGTACTTCTCGGCTGCGGGCTCGTGCAGCATGGGGGTTACCTCCTGCGACAGGGACCATGACACGAATCAACGATTTCGATGGCGCATGCAGCGGGAGATGCGCAAAAAACCGGGGGGAAAAACACTTCGCGACAGTAGAATACCCCGCGTCAGGGATTCCGGCGCAGACGGCGCGACAACGAAAAACCCGTGAAAGCCCCCGGCATACGCCAGAAGGGAGTTTAGTTGTTGAGCGGATTTGTGCAAGTGAAAAACTTCACGGCGAGCGTGGCTGGCGTCGTTTGCCCGCGAAGTACAGGTCTCCAAGCGCCTTGGACACAAGGCGTTGCAGGCGTGAACCGGTTCACAGCAGCGCCGCACATCGCTACATGCCTGCGAAAAACGCCGTAGCGCAGGCGGCGGGAGAGACGGTTGAAGCGAGCGTTGGTATTATCCCGATGGCGTAATTCGGAGGGCAAAAGACAGTGCGTAAAACGGAAAGGGCCGGGCATGTCCCGATGGCTTTGGTGCTGGCGGTCATCCTGCTCATGTCCGGATGTGTATCGAGCCGCCGCTGGGACGCCGTGGACTTCCCGCTGTCCGTAGCCGGTGCCGAAAGCGTCGCCGTGGATTGGTCGGGCGCCATATTGTCCATCTCGCCTGGTGCGCCCGAAGCCGTACGTACATTGGTGACCGTCGGACAAGGCGGGCGCTGGACGGTCAAAGTGCGCATCAACAGCTCGACGCCTGCCATACCGCCCTTTGTCAAAGGATGGACCGTGTCGTTCCGGGTTGACGACCCGGTAGTCTTCTTCGGCGGCAACCGCGTCACGACCGGCGATTCGGTAACCAGGTCGTTTGAGGTGTGGCGGGAACACGATGGGAGGCTTTACGCCAGGCGCAGGTGACGACTTCAGGCTACGGCCACACGGTTTCTACCCGCTGTCTTTGCCTCGTAGAGCGCGCCGTCCGCAAGCGAGAGAATATCCTCCCATGACTGTTTCTCATTTGAATGCCGCGGACGTGAGGCGACTCCACAGCTTATCGTCAGCACCTGGGTCGAACTCGAAGTGTGAGGAATTCCGAGTTCGCTGACCGCCTTGCAGAGGCGGTTGGCGACTTCCGACGCCGCGTCGATGTCCGCCGAGGGCAGGTATACGACGATTTCCTCGCCCCCGTACCGAAACACGCCGTCATTTGACCGCAGGCAGCGTTTGATGGCGCTGGAGACGTTCTTGAGAGCGCTGTCGCCCGCTGCGTGCCCGTACGTGTCGTTGTAGAACTTGAAGTGGTCGACATCAACCATGATGAGCGAATAGCCGCAGTCAGAGTTGTCCGTGGGCCCGTGCAAACGGTCAAGTGTGTCGTAGAGTCCGCGCCGGTTGCCTACTTCCATCAGAGGGTCGGTCAGCGCCATTCTTTCAAGGCGTGTGTTCAGGTCTTCTAAGATCTCATTCTTGGCCTGGAGTTCCAGTTCCAGTTCGACCACACGCAATCCGGTTCGAAGTCTCGCTGAGAGCTCGGCCCGATTGAAGGGCTTCGTAAGATAATCGTCGGCCCCGGCCTCGAGCCCCTCGATAATGTCCTCTCGCGAGGTTTTCGACGTGAGGAGGATGACAAAAACGTACCGCGGCAAAACGCCCGCGCGTATCCGCCTGCAGAGCGAGAGTCCGTTCATATTGGGCATTTCCCAGTCGGCGATGACGAGGCGTACGTCGTTTTGCCTCAGCACGTTCCACGCGGCCAGGCCGTCGTCGACGGAGATGACTTCGTACCCAAGCGAAGCCACGGCTTTTTCGAGAAGCCTGCGGCTGGCCCTGTCATCCTCGGCTATGAGCACTTGCATCACAGTACCTCATCGCAATCCCCGGGTGGCGACCTGCGCGCGACAGGAACGTCGGAACCCGCCGGGCGCGCGTTCTTCATGTCAGAGACGCCACCGTATTTCCGCAGTATTTCTGTGAGTTCGTTTGGCCTGATGGGCTTTGAAAGATAATCGTCCATCCCTGCGTCAAGACAGCGTGTCTTGTCTCCGGACATTGCGTGGGCGGTCATGGCCACTATCGGAGTTCGGCGGCCAAGGCCCTTTTCCAGGTTGCGTATGGCACCCGCGGCCGCCAGCCCGTCCATCTCCGGCATCTGAACGTCCATGAAAACAATATCGAAACCGTCACTCTTCCACAGCGAGACCGCCTCAACCCCTGTGGAAGCGCACGTGACATGGTGCCCGTGCTTTTCAAGCAGGCGCGCTGCGAGTTTCTGGTTGACCGGATTATCCTCTGCGACAAGCAGGCGAAGGCTTTGACGGTTTTCCTCGATCAGGTAGTGCGTCACAAGCGTTTTCGACTGGGATCGGCCGTGGTCAAGTGCCGTGCGAATGGCATCGAGAAGGTCGGCCTGAGCGACGGGCTTGGTGAGGTAGGCGTGGATGCCGAGTTCCTTGCAGCGCGCCGCGTCTCCCCGCTGGCCGGCGGACGTGAGCATCATGATGACAGTCCCGGCCGGGAGCTTCCCTCGAACGCGCTCGGCTACCCCAAACCCGTCAATCTCAGGCATCTGTGAATCGAGAATGACGATGTCGTACTTCGCCTCCGACGTCAGACGCTCAATGGCCTCTGCGCCGCCGGAGACCTCCTTGACGTCAAGCCCCCAACGCGTGAGCATTTCGTGGAAGATCCTGCGATTGGTCCGGTTATCGTCAACGACGAGCACCTTCCGTCCTGAAAGATCGATGACCTCATCCCCCGAAGCCGAAGGCGAATGGGACAAGTCATAGTGAGTAGTAAAATGAAAACGGCTGCCCTCTCCGGGAGTGCTTTCGACCCATATGCGCCCGCCCATGAGCGCCACAAGCTGCCTGCATATGGACAGGCCCAGGCCTGAGCCTCCGTACTTGCGCGTCATCGAGCCGTCAGCCTGCGTGAACGTCTCAAAGACGGACGCCTGCCTGTCCGGTGCTATGCCTATTCCCGTATCGCTCACGCAGAAGTGAAGTTCAACCTCATTCTCGCCCTCCTTCTCGATCGAAACCGATACGACAACTTCGCCTTCTTCCGTGAACTTGATGGCATTGCTTAGGAGGTTCACCAGAATCTGCCTTGTCCTTCCGGGGTCGCCGGCAATGGCGTCGGGTACCTCGCCGTCCACGCTGCAGGCCAGTTCGAGACCCTTCTCGTGCGCTCGCATTGCGAGCGTTCGGACGGCATTCTCGACGGTCAGGCGCAGCCGGAAAGGGGTACTTTCAAGTTCGAGTTTCCCGGCTTCAATCTTCGAAAAGTCAAGGATGTCGTTTAAGAGCGACAGGAGCGCTTCGCCGGAGGTTTTCACTGTCTCGAGATACTCGCGCTGCTCGCCGTCGAGGTCCGTGGAAAGTGCGAGTTCGGTCATCCCGATGACGCCGTTGAGGGGCGTGCGGATTTCATGGGACATATTGGCGAGAAACTCGCTTTTTGTCCGGTTAGCCGTCTCGGCGCCCTTGCGCGCCCTTTCGAGGGTCTCAAGCATTGAGTTGATGTTCCCTGCCAGACCGGCGAGTTCGTCACGGCCGGACAGGTGTATGCGAAGCGAAGAGTCGCCGCTTTGGCTGATCACGCTTGCTCCATCGCTGAGCGTCCTCAGGCGTGAAAGAATGCCCTTCTCAAGAAGCAGGAGGGTCACAATGCCGTACAACGCCGCTGCTGCCGCAATGGCGTAGATAAGATACTTGATGGTTATCTTGCCCTGCGCGTACACGTCGCGAGGCATTGCGACGCGGAGGACTCCCAACATACGGTCCGATACATCGACAAGGCCCGTATACCCCGCGACGGTGGTCTCGTCCTCCGGAACGGAAAACATCCCGATGCTGCGTCCGTCCGGGTTCAGCGGGGCGCCGGCGAAGTCCAGCGAAGGCGGCGCTTCCGCGCATGTCAGGAGACTCACGGGTAGGCGAATGTTCTCTGAAAGCAGAGCCAGCCTATCGGCGGTGAGAAAGCGGCCCATGACGACCGTGCCGACGATAGGCCCCTTGTGTTCGCTGGTGATGACCGGGCAGGCGGCAAAAAGCATGGGAACTCCGTCGAGGACGACGAGTCCTTGCCTCTCGCCTTCAGTGTCGTCGAAGTGGACAATCTCGGGCCGGTCGATGAGTTTCTCGTATAGATCGGAAGGCGGCGGGGCATCTTCGCAGGTATCGAGGTTTATGACCTTTGCAGTGACGACTTTTCCTTTGGCATTGAGGTATATCTGCATATTAACATTAAGGGTGCCGAGACTGTCGTTGGAAAGATTATCCTCGATATATTCCTGATTGCCGTCCTGTACAAACTGATAACACTCATTCCAAGCTGACCAGTCACCGGTGCTTGTGCCTATCTGGGAAAGTTCGGAATCGATGGCCTGGGTGGCCCTCTCGAGATTCTGAATGCATGCTGAGCGCTCGAGCTCACTGAAACGTTCGATGATCACCTCGCGCGCGGCGGCAAAAAGAACCCCCAGCAGGACTGCAAGAGTGACGGCGATTATGGCGGCGGTTTTTGCCCTGAGTGTCATTTGTTCTCCAGGCAATAGGGACACTGCGGACGGCCCGGAAATCTTTCGATCGAGGCGCCGGCGCAACGGTAGCTGCTACACCATGCACCGCCAAACGCCTGCCGAGAGGTGTCGAAGAGAAGGCCAGAATCATGCACCGGACAGGTACCTCCAACCATGTCAGCCTGTTTGGGCCGACCTCAACGAGTTCGGAGCGCCTGTCCCCCTACCCGCTTATTATATAATAGACCACGTGTAAAGCGGCTCAAAAGATAGTTGCATGACGGTATGCTGGAAATCGCGCTGGGCAAACAACTTAAGAAGAAATCCCGCCCCGGAACTGGCCGGGGCGGGCGAAAGTGCCAATCTCAGTGCTCAGCGGAACATCTCGGAGACTACCTGCCCGATTATGCGGTGGCCGAGGGCGTTTGGATGGCTGGGGTTGGCGGTGGTGTCGCCCCAGAAGGCCTCCGGGACGCCCAGAAGTCCGGTGCGCGCGTCCGCGCATGCGATGTTGTTTTCGATACAGTAGCGTCTGAGATAGTCAAATTCAGGCACGCGAAGTGGACTGGGGTCATAGGTCGGTATGACTACAAGGAGTTCCGCTCCCGCCGCTTTCACCTGCGTGACGACCTGCGGCATGAGGACTTCATAGTTCTCAATCGTGTCGCCGGCCAGCATCAGCAGAACGTCGGGTTTCTCGCTCTCAAGAGAGGCTTGTACCTCTTCAAATTGTTCGTTGAGTTGCCTTCCGCCTACTGCGTTGACTGCGATGTCGATGGTGCAGCCGTACTCATTCTCAAGCGACCGTGCCGCTGCGGCATACCAGCCGTACTTCGCCTGGTGAAGATCGGATGGTACGTTCCACATCTGGACTGGCACAGTTACCGAGTCCCCATAAGCGAGCCACTTGAGCCTCCCGCCGCCGCGCACTTTCTCACGCGCGCGCGCCAGCGCTCCCTTGTTATACGTGCATGCCGAGGGAGAGGGTCTCACGGGAATATCAAGGACACTGTCGCCCTTTAACGCGGGGGGCGCGGCAACTCCAGCTCCGGCGTCGAGGCTCTTTACGAGGCGCAGCGCGTCTA
>CALMGO010000233.1 GCA_937863625.1 uncultured bacterium | reverse complement strand
GAAGTGGGCCGCGCAGAAACCCACAAAAAAGGCGGTCATAGTGTACGACACAATGTGGGGAAGCACGGCCGCAATGGCGCGAGCCCTGGGCGAGGGCCTCGACGCCGGTGGGATGCACGTAAAGATTCTGCCCCTTGCGGCGACACACAGGAGCGAAGTGGTGGCAGACATTCTCTGCGCGGGGGCGATTCTGGTGGGGTCGCCGACCATCAACGGAGAAATGTTCCCCACGGTGGCTGATGTGCTGACGTATCTTAAGGGGCTCAAACCCAGGAATCTTGTCTCTGCGGCATTCGGCTCATATGGCTGGAGCGGCGAGGCGGTGGGCAAGATAGGCGAAGTACTCAAGGCCATGAAGCTCGATGTTGTAGGAGACGGGATAAAGGCGCAGTACGTGCCCGAGGCCGATGTGCTGGGCGACTGCTGGCAGCTGGGACACGAGATTGCGGGCAAGGTGAATGAGAATGTAACGTAAGTGTGCGCCTTGCCCAGACGGCCGCGCGGCATCACGGGGATGAACTGCGCGGAAATCGTTTCGGAAGTTCAGAAAGGGGTATCGAATGCAGAAGTATATTTGCGATGTGTGTGGCTATGTTTATGACCCGGCCGTTGGGGACGAGGACAACGGGGTAGCCCCCGGGACGTCATTTGACGCGCTGCCGGCCGACTGGGTATGCCCGGTGTGCGGTGCGGGTAAGGGAGATTTTTCACCGGCCAAATAGCAGGCAGCCTCATATAAGCCGTATTACCACGGCGCGGATTTCTCACGGCACACGTTTAGTGCGCTCAAGGCGCAGGACGGGAGTTTTCAATGGACATGAACGTGAGAATAGCCGGCGAGGCGGGGCAGGGCGTTCAAACGACGGGCGAACTCCTCGTGGGGGCGTTGGCGAAGATGGGCTTTCACGTGCTGTCGACGCAGGTCTATATGTCGAGGATACGCGGCGGGCTCAACTCTTACGATATAAGATTTGGAGACGCTGAACTCCACTCGGCCAGGCGTAAGGCGGACATACTCGTCGCACTCAACGAAGAGGCGCTTGACACGCTGGCGGCGGACGTCGAGGCGGGCGGAGCAGTGTTTTTCGACGGTAAGGCGGAGAAGCCGTATGTCGGCATAGGTTTCACCAGGGCGGCTAAGGAGACGGGCGGTTCTGCGGTGATGGCCAATACCGTGGCCGCGGGAGCGGTGTTTGCACGGTTGGGATACGACGTCGAAGCGCTTGTTCAGTACCTAGCGGTGGAGTTCAAAAAGAAGGGTTCCGACGTAGTTGAGAAGAATGCCGCATGCGCGCGCAGAGGGGGCCAGCTTGCCGTCGAGGCGGGAGTGGCGGCTGTCAACGCGCCCAAAAGCGTTGGAGCGCCCGGAAGAGTGTACAGCGGTACGGAAGCGGTGGGCCTCAGCGCGGCGTTGAGCGGCGTGAAATTTGTGGCTTCATATCCGATGACGCCCTCAACGGGGGTCTTCACATTTCTTGCCGGAGCGGCCGACAAATATGGCATCGTTGTCGAGCAGGCCGAGGACGAAATAGCCGCCATAAACATGGTTTGCGGCGCTACGTACGGCGGCGTTGTGGCGATGACAACGACAAGCGGCGGCGGGTTTGCTCTGATGTGTGAGGGGCTGAGCCTCGCGGGAATGCATGAACTGCCGGCATTTGTGTTTCTGTCACAGAGGCCGGGGCCTGCCACTGGACTTCCAACGCGAACGGGGCAGGAGGATCTACAGTTTGCCATAAGGGCGGGTCACGGCGAATTCGTGCGGGCCGTCTATGCTCCGGGAACGATTGAAGAGTGCTACGAATTGACAAGACTGGGCGTCGAAACGGCGCACAAGTACCAAACGCCGGTCATTCTGCTGGCGGACCAGTACCTCGTCGACCTGCGAAAGAATATCCCGCCTCTTGACGAGACGTACAAGGCGATTGACAGGCACATAAAGGAGGACGCAGGCGAGGACTACATGCGCTACGCGGTGACTGAAAGCGGGGTCTCTCCAAGGGCTGTTCCCGGCGGCAGTGCGTTTGTGGTGCTTGATAGCGACGAACACACAGCCGACGGGCACATCACGGAAAACCTCGATGTCCGCGTGGAGATGGTGGACAAGCGTTTGAGAAAGGGCAGGGGGCTAATCGAAGACGTTGTGCCGCCTGCGCGCTACGGGGCCGAGGGGGCCGGGCATTTAATCATCTCATGGGGATCGACGTACGGCCCATGCCGCGAGGCAGTGGATATACTACGGACACGAGGCGTCGAAGTTGAGATGCTTCATTTCAGCCAGGTGTGGCCGATTAACACGGAGGCCGTGAAGAAGGCCGTCGGCAAACGTTCACGAGTCACTGTCGTCGAGGGCAACGCAACCGGGCAGTTTGCAGGGCTACTCAGGGAAGCAGGGGCAATCGGAGAGTGCGAGAAGATTCTGAAGTATAACGGCCTTGCGTTCGCGGGCGAAGAGATCGCCGAGGAGGTGTCTAAGTGAACAAGATACCATCAGACATGGACATCGCCTGGTGCCCGGGATGCGGGAATTACTCGATACTCGAAACCTTTGACAAGGCGATAGAGCAGACAGGGATAGATAGAAAGAAACTTGCGCTTGTAAGCGGCATAGGCCAGGCGGCCAAGTTCCCGCACTACACAAAGGCGAACGTATTCAACGGCCTTCACGGCCGGGCGCTGCCGGCGGCCACGGGTCTCAAAATCGCCAACCATGAACTGAGCGTCGTCATAACATCCGGCGACGGCGACATGTACGGCGAGGGGGGCAATCATTTCCTCCACGCGATACGCCGCAACATCGGCGTAAAGGTGTTTGTGCATGATAACCAGGTGTACGGGCTTACCAAGGGTCAGGCGTCACCGACAAGCGACCTCGGGTTTGTGACAAAGGTGCAGACGCACGGAGTGGTTAGTGTGCCTGTCAATCCGCTTGCCGTCGCGATCGTGGAGGATGCGTCATTTGTGGCGCGATCCTTCGCAGGGGACAAGGAACACCTTCTCGCAATGATGGTGGCGGCGCTTGAGAATCAGGGCGGATTCACGCTGCTTGATATCCTGCAGCCGTGTATATCATTCAACAGGACAAATACTCTCAAATGGTACAAGGACAGGGTCAAAAAGATTGACGAATCGCATGACCCATATAACCGTGAAGCCGCGATAGCGATGTCGCTTAAGTGGGGAGACGAGATTCCCATAGGGATAATATACAGGTCGCGGCGCGAGAGTTTCGAAGCAAAAACGAGCATGTTGGCCAAAGGAACGCTTGTCAGCCAATACAAAGGCGCGGCCGTATAGGGCAAGGCCGCGCCTCTTCATCCGGATTGGTGTCATTTCACTTCTATTTACTCAGTTGCTCCCATGCCACGTCGCCGGTTTTTGAGAACCGCAGAACATGTGCGCCGTTGTCTACGCTCACGGTGACGGCGTCGGGCGTCTCCTCGGTGACTTTCACCTCGGGGGCCTTCTCGACGTCCACGTTACAGGCGTATAGGACGGTCAGGAAATAAGAGGTCTTTTCCTGTGGAGCCGTAATGACCAGGTGATATGGGCAAAGCAACTGGTCGTTGTAGGGGTCAGGACCCTTGTGCGACTCGCCGTCATAGGTGGCTATCCCGTCGACGCGTTCAACCTTAGCGTCCTTTGGAAGAAGCGAAGTTATGAAAAGCCGCCCGGGTATTGTGGTGCCATTTGCCTTGCGCGTGGTAACTATAGCGCTGTGGCCGCTGACTTCCATCTCCTCCGGGGCGTGGAAACGCAGTTTCTTGACAAACTCGGCCTTGCCGGATGTGACTCTGTCAAAAACGACAATGGTGTCTGGATAGAGAAAGACTATCTGCCTGGCGCACTGCTCGACCTTGCCAGGCCTGTACGCGCGGGCCGAATCAGCAGCCATGTAGCAGTACTTGTCGGTGCCGTCAAAGGCCAGAAAGTCCACGATATCGCGCATCGGGTGCTCGGTCTGGCGCGCCTGCTCACGCCACATGGCGAGAGACTGGGGATTGCCCTTCCACTGGTTTATCATCTGGCCACCGTCATTCGCGGCTTCTTCCAGACCGTCGGGACCGCGATACTGCTCATCCGGGTCCTTGACTGTAATGCTCCCGCTGTATGCGACTGTGCGTATTGAGTAATTGACATAGTGGTCGTGGACATCTCCGTCGTAGACGCCGTCCTTGACGACCAGCGGTGCGTTACGGTAGACGGAGAATACGTTCTGGGCGTTATTCTGGTGGTAGACATACCAGTCACTTGCGCAGAAGCCAAGATATGTGTCGTTATTGCCCCAGCCGCTTCGGGCGTAGACCATGCCGATTCCCGGGATGTAGTGAGCCAGGGGCAAATCGGTGAACGGCTTCTCCTCCCATTGCGGCTCATCGAACAGGAATTCGAAAATGGCGGCCACGGAGTCGGTTTCGTGATTGACATGGTTGAGGTAGTAACGCGCGTACGGGTTCTTGTACTCGTTTGCCAGAAAGAGCATTACCTCGCGGTCGTGACGGATGATGTAGGGATTATCGTCGTCCTGGAAGGGAAGGATATGGCGCCCATCCGGAAGAACCGTGTAGATTTGAAAGTAGGGCTTCTGTGACCAGTAGTCGCTGCCGGTGAAAACGTCCATACCGGTGGCGCTTCTCAAGCCCAAGAAGAATATCATCGCGTACCGAGTGCCGTGACGGTCATAGTCGTGCCCTTCGGGCCATCCGCCGCCAGGCAGTCCGCGGCCGACAAGGTCATCTTGAGGCACGCCGTCGCCGGTGATCTCGATAAAGCGTGCCCAGTCTTCCCAGGAGTCATTGAGCAAAGTCTGAGCGCGATCATCGTCGCCGGCAATGGCGAGAGCCATGAGACCGACACCCATATCACGACGCAGGGGGTTATTGTCCCAGGGGTTTATGCGGCGACCGACGTATGGTACGTGCGCCTCGGCCTGGTCGCCGAGGTGTTTGGCGAGGGCCTTGCGTTCGGCTTCGGGGAGGTCGCCGGCGACCCAGTCGTAGGCGAGCGCGGCCCTGGCGAGGTCTTCGCCGCGGTTGACTTTGTACTTCTTCAGCGCGTCAACAACGGCCGCGAGCTTGGCGGGATCAGGGGAAATCTTCGCGGAGAGCGCGCGCGCCGGAAGGTCGGAAGACGCATTCAGCATGTCGAACTGGGCCTTGTGCGTCTTAGCCCTTTCGGCAAGGATGTCAGGATTGATGCGGGAAGGATTGGAGTCCATGCCTCCGATGTAGAGGCGGGGGTGCGGCGGGACCTTGGAGATGTCCGGGGCCGCAGCCAGCGCTGCGGAAGGAATCAGTGCGAGCAGAACCACCAACACGGCGATCTTCATAGTCAATCCCCTTCAGCGGTGTAAGGAAACAAAACGCCAGTCACTCTTTACACTGAGTATAGATGTGGCGAGTGCCGGCGCAAGTAGGCAAAAAGGCGTTCTCACAAATGCTTTAAGCCGTGTCGCTGAACCGGGATGAGGACCGCAGGCAGAACTTCACAAGCATGAGCATGACGGGCACCTCGATGAGAACGCCCACCACTGTGGCGAGGGCCGCCCCCGACGAAAGCCCGAACAGCATGGTCGCAGTTGCGATGGCGACCTCAAAATGGTTACTTGCGCCTATCATGGCGGAAGGGGCGGCGTCTTCGTATGGCAGCCGAAGGGCACGGGCAAGGTAAAACCCGAGCGCGAAGATGATAATCGTCTGCAGGAAGAGCGGCACTGCAATCCACAGTATGGTCAGAGGATTTGACAGGATGACGTCGCCTTTGAGCGAGAAGAGCAGAACAAGCGTTATTAGCAGCGCAATGATTGTAACCGGCGTAAGGAGATGCAGGAATCTCTCGTTAAACCACTCTCTGCCTCTGCTCTGGATTATAAGCCTGCGCGTGACGAACCCTGCCACAAGCGG
>CALMGO010000232.1 GCA_937863625.1 uncultured bacterium | reverse complement strand
CGCGTACATCTCCCCGTCTTCCGGCGCAAAGACTATCCCGACCCCCGCGTCCCTGCACATCCGGCAGTCTTTCTCCAGTTGCCGCGGATACTTCGACAGGTCCTCGTTAGGCCCGAACTGCGTCGGATTCACGAATATCGACACCACCGTCGTCGGGTTCTCCTCCACCGAACGCCGCACCAGGCTCATGTGCCCCTCGTGCAGTGCCCCCATTGTCGGCACGAGTCCCACCTGCGTCCCTTCCTGCCGCGCAGCCGCGAGCGCCGCCCTCACGTCTTTTTTCGTCCTGCAGACATTCATTGCTCTTCCTCTCCGGCCAGTTTCGCCAGATGCTCCGCTATGGTCATCTTCGTCACCGGATGCACCGCCGCCGGTGCTATGTCCGCCAGCGGCCTCAGGACAAACATCCTCTCGCAAAGCCTCGGATGCGGCACCGTGAGTATCTTGTTGCACACCACCTCGTCTTCCCACAGGAGTATGTCGAGGTCCACCTCCCGCGGCGCCCACCGCTCGCGTTCGATTCTTCCAACGCTCACCTCGATTATTTTGAGCGCCTCGAGCAGGTCGCACGGCGACAGTTGCGTCTCTATCTCCGCCGCGCCGTTGAGATATAGTTCCTGGCCCTCCGGCCCCCCCACAGGCTCGGTTTCTATCAGATTGCTCACTCTGCGCACCCGCGCCACTTCCATTTCCTGCAGTAGCGACAGCGCCCGCCTGATATTCGCCTCGCGGTCGCCCAGGTTCGCCCCCAGCCCTATGTACGCCTTTGCCATCGTGCCCCTCATCGAATACCGCTGATTATATGCCCTTTCCCCGTTTCTTCAACCAGCCGCCCCTTTAGCCCCGCTCCGCTGCCCGCCTTCGGAGGGAAAACCCGCCCGCGCCTTTGCTTCTTTGCCTCTCGGGACACAATGGTCGGCGCAGCATGCCCCCGCTTCAGCGGGTATACTTCGTAGTTTACCCGCCTTTGGCGGGCCTTGCGCGAAGTAGGGCCGCTTTGTGTCCCGTGGTTGGCCTTTGCTTCGCCTCTGCCTGCGCGGAACGTCCCGACCCGTCGGGGGAGGGAGTCGGGGGCGAGTGGTGCCCCCATAAAACAACGCCGGGGAAACTATTTATAGTGTCCCCCTACCTT
>CALMGO010000231.1 GCA_937863625.1 uncultured bacterium | reverse complement strand
ATATTCTGCCTGGCCGAACAGATAGAGGCGGAAGTGGGAGGCGTGATTGATCTGGCGTTTGAGATATACGGGCGATTCGGACTCACCGACATCGAGCTGGAGCTATCAACGCGTCCCGACCACTCGATAGGAACCGAAGAGCAGTGGGACGTAGCAACCAAGGCCCTTGAGCGCGTTCTGGCGAAGCGCAACCAGGCTTATAAGCTCCACCCGGGGGAGGGCGCGTTTTACGGGCCGAAGATAGATTTTCACATAAAGGACTCGTTGGGCCGCCGGTGGCAGTGCGCGACGATTCAGCTGGATTTTGCGATGCCGGAGAGATTTGACCTTGAATACAACGCCGCAGACGGCACGCGCAAGCGCCCGGTGATGATACACAGGACGGTGCTAGGAAGCGTCGAGAGGTTTCTGGGGATACTCATCGAGCATTACGCGGGGGCGCTGCCTTTGTGGCTGTCTCCGGTGCAGGCAGTAGTGCTGCCGATAAGCGATGCCGTGGGCGCCTATGCACGCGAGATAGCCGGGAAACTCAAAGCGGCAGGCGTTCGGGTCGAGGTGGACGAACGCAGCGAGACCGTCAACAACAAGATACGGCAGGCGGAAGTTATGAAGATTCCCTACATGCTCGTAGTGGGCAAGCGGGAGGCGGAGAACGGCAGCGTAAGCGTCCGGGAGCACACGAAGGGGGACCTGGGGGCGAGCGCAGTCGAGGAAGTTGTGGCGAAATTGAGCGAAGTCGCCGAGAAAAGCCTGTAAAGGCTTTACTGAACGCGCACCAACGGGTACAATCTGGTGCTTTGCCAAGGGGAACTAAATCAGAGAGGGGTGATGCAGAATAGCCAAAGAACACCGGATCAACGAAGATATTCGCGTACCGCAGGTGAGGCTTATCGACGACGAAGGTGGGCAGCTTGGGCTGGTGCTGACCGATGAGGCGTTGAGGCGCGCCAAAGAGGCCGGTATGGACCTGGTAGAGGTAGCGCCTGATGCTCAGCCTCCCGTATGTAAGGTGATGGACTACGGGAAGTTCAAGTACGAGCAGAAGAAGAAGGCGCACCAGGCCAAGTCCAAGCAGAAGATCACAGTGCTCAAGGAGTTGCGGCTTCGGCCGAAGACCGAGGAGCATGACCTTCTGGTAAAGGTGAAGAAGGCCAAGGAGTTTCTGGAGGAAGGCGACCGGGTTCAGGTCAACATGCTTTTCAAAGGCCGCGAAATGGCGCATATAGACGTCGGTAAGTCGCTGTTAGAGCGATTCGCGGTGGAGGTGGCGGACCTGGGCAAGGTGGAACGGCCGGCGATTCTGGAAGGCCGCCGGATGACGCTTCTTCTGGCGCCTTTGAAGTAAAGTAATGTTGTCTTGCGGACGTGGTGAAAATTACCCTGGCAAAATGAATGCCAGTGGGTATAATATTAGTTTTTATGAATTTCCCGGCTTCTGAAAGGTGCCGCAGCAATGCCAAAGTTGAAGACAAATAAGGCGCTCGCAAAACGCGTAAAGGTCTCCAAGAACGGGAAGATCATGCGTACGCGCTCCGGCAAGAGCCATTTGAACAGCAGTCTGTCCCCGAAAAGGCGTCGGCAGCTCAGGCGCAAGGGACAGGTGGCAGCGGGATTCTGCAAACGGATAAAGAGGGCCCTCGGCCCGGCCCTTGGCGGCAGATAGGGGAGCAAGGACATGCCCAGAGCAACCAACGCAGTAGCGAGACATCGTGCACACAAGCGCCTTTACAAGCGCGCAGAAGGTTTTCACGGCGGGCGTCGCAGGCTTCTTCGCAGCGTAAAGGAAACACTGCTGAGGGCGGGCGCATACGCAAGGCGTGACCGCCGGATGAAGAAGCGCGAATTCAGGGCGCTTTGGATAACCCGCATATCGGCAGCGTGTCGCTCACGCGGCATCACATACAGCGCATTTATCAATGCCCTTGGCAAGGCCGGCGTCACGCTCGACAGGAAGGTTCTGTCTACAATTGCGATTGACGACCCGGCTGCCTTCGACAAGATCGTGGAGCAGGCCAAGGCAGCCCTCTCCTAAGGAGCATTGGAATGGGGGGGTTGCAGGAGACCATCGAAAGCGTCCTCAAGTCAGCGGCAGAGGCATTTCGCGGCGCAACCGACGAGAAGACGCTCGAAGCGGCACGTGTACAGTATCTCGGGCGCAAGGGTCAAATCCGCGACCTCATGAACCACCTCGGCTCAATGTCGAGCGAAGAGCGTCCCGCCGCCGGCAAAGCCATCAACACCGTCAAGGAAGAAATTACTCGTCTGGCCGAGGCCAAAGCGGCACAGATAAAGGGCCAGGCAAGCGAAAAGACAACAGGCACGGCGCTCCTTGACGTTACGCTGCCGGGCAACCCAGCGCACCTCGGCAAACCCCACCCACTCAGTCAGGCTGTCCGCGAAATAGTCGCCGTCTTTGCCCGATTGGGCTTCACCGCGGCATACGGCCCTGAGGTCGAGACTGTCCACAACAATTTTGAAGCGCTCAACATGCCGATGGACCACCCGAGCCGGGATTCCTTTGACACTTTCTTTCTCAAGGACAGGGATGACGTCGTTCTGAGAAGCCACACGTCGCCGGTGCAGGTGAGGGCCATGGAGGCGTCAAAGCCGCCCCTCAGGATCGTGGTGCCGGGGCGGACGTACAGGCCGGACACCATAGATGCGACCCACGGGGCGATGTTCAGCCAGGTCGAGGGGTTGGTGGTCGACGAGCACATCACGATGGCGGACCTTAAGTACTGCCTCAACCAGTTTGCGAGGGGATATTTCGGAGGTGACGTCCGGACGCGGTTCAGGCCGCATTTTTTCCCGTTTACGGAGCCGTCGGCGGAGATGGACGTTTCCTGTATTTTCTGCGGCGGCAAAGGCTGCAGGATATGCAAGAGCGGCTGGATAGAGGTGCTGGGCTGCGGGATGGTGCATCCGAACGTCTTTCGGGCGGTAGGCTATGACCCTGAGGTCTACACTGGGTTTGCGT
>CALMGO010000230.1 GCA_937863625.1 uncultured bacterium | reverse complement strand
CTTCGACCAGATCATCGACCAGGGTGGCGGTCAGACGCGCCGTGACCAGGCCGTGTGGGAATGACGAGACCGCCGTAAAGGTCGCTTCGGCTAAGGAGCCACTTGGCGAATGCGGCGCCTTGGTCGCCCTCCGCCGGCAGCAGGACTTTTTCACGCGCGTAACGCGAATGAAAGCCGACAACGGCGCTGTTGGTCGAGACGGCCACGCAGTACGCGCCGCGCCGGCCGAAAGAGCGCACAAGCGCCGTCCCGTTCACAAACACCGGCGAGACTATGACTGGAAGGCCTGCGGCACTGCGTTTCACAAAAACTCCCTCGTCCAATGTGCGTCATCAGAATAGCAGGAATCGGGCAAAGTGCAAACAGTCTAACGGCGCGCGCTGAAAGAAAAGGCGCCGGTTTCGAGGCCGGCGCCTTTTGTCCGATGAATTCAAACAGCGCCTACTCGCCCCAGTCGAGCCACGTGCCGAGGCGGTCCTTGGCGCCCTTGGCATAGGCCTGCCAGACCGAGGGGGCCTGGTCCCATGTCGTATGATGGGTTACGCAGTCGGCAAGGTCGATCTTGCCCTCGCAGGCGAGCTTGATGACGAGATCCTGCGCGGCCTCGGCGTCAACGATGCCGTTGGCATGCACGCCTATGACCATTATGCATTTCTGGTGGATATCCTTGTAGAAATTGACCGGAGCTTCGCCGCGCGGCGATGAGAGGATGACAACGCGCCCCTTGAAGGCCGCCAGCCGCATGGCCTCGACGGAGAGCTGCGGGACGCCTGTGGCCTCGACGACGATCTTGGGCTGCGCGCCGAAATAGCCCGAGACTTCTTCGATGGAGTTTACGACGTTGAGGCCGCATTTCCTGGCGATGGCGGCGCGGAAAGGATCGCGCTCGACGCTTACGACGTCGGCGCCTGCGACTTTATAAATCTGGGCGGCGAAGTTGCCGACGAGCCCCGCTCCAAGGACCGTAACGGTCTCACCGACGACGCTCGGCGCAAGATGCGACGCGGTATAGCCGATACGCACCATGCCGAGAAGGCCTGCTTCAGGCTTGTGAAGACTGTCGGGAAGTTTGCTTACGCCTGACCACAGGCCGGAGGCCGGTTTTCGCATGGAGTACTCGCAGTGCCCGGCCGTGGAGTAAACCCATGAGCCGACAGGCCAGTCCTTCGCGACATCTTTTCCGGCGGAGGTGATGATGCCGACATTGAGGTATCCGCCGCGATGCGGGTACTTGGCGTATTTGTTCTTGGGGTCGGGGAAACCGACATGCGTCATCATGTAGAGGGCCATCTCCGTGCCGGGCGAGATGGCGGTATAGCGCGTCTTCACGAGGATCTCGTCGGCGCCCGGCTCTCCCAGCGTCTCGGTTGCGAGTTCCGCTGTTTCCTTCGCCAGCCATACCCAGTACTTTGATTCCACCATCATCCACCTCGTTTCGCAAGAGACCTTGCCTCGTCAAACACTGCAGTCAACCGATTATTCGACCGCCGCACATGTTGTCAAGCGCATTGGGCCTTCGTCCCCTCGGCGCGCCTCAATGTCTTGACTGCCTTCGAATTGCGCTTATACTTGCCGCGTGATTGGACTCGTCGTCGGCGTTCCTGACAGGAGGATTCCAAGTGAGCAGATTGGTTCTTGCTCTGCCTCTCGCCATTTTTCTGGCACTTGAGGTGTACCACTGTGCGCGCCGCAACGGCCGCGCCTTCGCCTTCAGGTTCTTTGCCGCCGCCATCGTATTTGGAATCATCCGCGCCAATGTCGTCGGCCTGATATGCTGGTCCGAAGGCGTTCCGCCGCCTTACGTTATGCCCGCAGACGCCCCCAGACTCGGATTCGCCTCCGCAGTCGAGCCCTTCGGATGGGCCTTCGCGCTCTACGGTTCCTGGTTCATCGCCGAAGGCATGCTCCGCAGGACTCGCCGCTGGAACGGCGAGATACTGCCCCTCGCCTTCCTCGTTACGATCTTCATGGGCGGTTTCTCTTATGCCGTCGAGGCCGCCGCAACTCCCATGAACTGGTGGCATTGGCGAATCGCCAGCGTCAGCAGCCCCTTTCTCTACGGAGTCCCGCTGGTCGGTGTGCTTGATTGGGCCTCGGTAGGCATCGACTTCTTTCTCGCGTTCTTCGCCGTCACGTGTTCCACGCTCCAGAGGACGAAGTGGCGCTACCTCTTTCTTCTCATATTCCCCGTCCACATGCTTACGCACTTCTTCGCTTTCTATGCCGGCGACATCGGAAAGGCCTTCGAGATATACCACTGGGTCTCTCCGTGGGCTGTTGCGGCGATAGGCCTGTACTCAAGCCTCGCTCTCGTCAACTGCTCCGGCACCGGCTGTTTGCCCTCTGCCTGGGCGCGCGGCGGCCGCAGCGCCCTGGACATCATTCCGGCGGTGGCGGTCGCGTCGATGCTCGCCATTGTTGCTGTTGCCGTCATGGGAGCGTCCGGAGACATGAACCTCCTCTTCTCCGCCGCTCCGCTGGCCGTGGGACTGCTTCTTGCCGTGACGCCGATCCCGCCTCTTCTAATCGTCATCGTGACAGGCGCGGCCTGCTTCTGGAGCCTCTATTCAACGCTTGCTCTTCTTCCTGCGCTTCTCGTGTGGCTGTATTCGCTCCAGTTCACCATGCGCCGCACCGTGCCCGGCAGATGCGTCGTCATAGGCCTCGTTGTCGCCGGCCTCCTGATCT
>CALMGO010000229.1 GCA_937863625.1 uncultured bacterium | reverse complement strand
GCAGGCCTGAGATGTTCCATGCATTCAGCGCAAAGGAACTCTCCATCCTGTCGCGGTTTGCAGAGAAGAAGGCCGTGACCGAACTCTACTGGCGCGTCAAAGGCGAAGACGTCCAGCGCGCCTTTATCTCATACAGCGACATCGATACAACCCCGGCGCCCTGACGCGCTGGACAGCAGGAACGCACCAGGGGGCGCGGTCCCGATGAATCGGGACGCGCCCCTGCATTTCCCATCCGACTTAGTGCCCCTCGCCGCCGTTTGTGGCGACATGATAAGTGCACACTTTGTGACGTTTCGCGTCCACGAGCGAGATACTTGTGTAATTCGGTGTCTTACACGCTCGGCAAAGGACGGTGAATGTCTGGTGGCGCTTGTTCTTCGTCCTGCCTTCGCCGGTGTACCAGGCAGCCTTGGCGCAGTGCTATGTCCACCAGGCGGTTTCGAAGGATTCGGCATTCTCGTGCAGTCTGCCGTGCTGCTGGCGAGCTGACTTCCGCCTCGGGTCACCGGCAAGAAAGCCCCCCGCGGAATAAAGCGGGAACGGTTCTGTGCGGTTGCGGGTCATGTCATACAAGGCGGTTGGCTTCGTTCGGCGCTTTTTCCCGGTCCGGTACGATTCCAACTGCCAATGCCAGTTGAGGCGCAGTAGCTTCTACTGGTCTCACGCCCGGATACTGGCGCGGCAAAGGAGTGGTTATTGGCCGAGTTGACCTACCGTTGTGAGGGCCTCGCCAATCGTGTAGCAGGCACGGTTGTGGTTGAGAAATCATGCTTGAACTACGAACGAATGCAGACCACCCTCTGGGATTCTCACGCGTACCAATAGTGAAGTATCGCTATTCGGCTGAGACGGCAAACCCTGCAGCAGAAATATTCCCGGTGCTTTCGCTGCAGGAAGACCGAACCGACCGAGGTGGATTGCCGGGTGTCCCGGAAATGTCGTTTATGCGTCCGGTTTGAGCAACCTTGAAGGGAGTTCTTCATGGGCCTCATTTTACTGATTCTCGTCATCATGCTGCTGGTTGGCGGCTCTGCCGCATTGGCCGCATAGCCGCAGCTGGAGCTACTATCCAAGCGACGGTCTCGGCTTGGTCTTGCTGATCGTGTTGGCGCTGCTGCTCTTGGGATATCTTCCCCGCAGCTTCTAAGCCGCCGCTTACTCCCGGGTTCCTTCTGGCCCTTGGAAGGCGGACACAGAGAAAGGAAGCATGACATGATATGGACTATCGTATTTGTGCTGTTGGTGTTGTGGTTGCTCGGAGTGTTCGCGTACCCGGTGGGCGGGCTCATCCACGTGCTGCTGGTGGTGGCCCTTATCGTCGTAATCGTCCGTCTGCTTCAGGGTCGGAGGCTGACGAGATAGAACCGCCTTGTACTTGTGCGTTTGCGGGGCAGTCCGTGGTGTTTGCCGCGGACTCCGGGCCTGCTTTGGACCACTTGTGAGATTCGACCATGGAGAGTGCTTTATGAAGTCACGAAGAGCCTTTGTAGCGGTGACCTTAGCGCTGATGCTATTGGTTGCCTCGTTGTTAACCGGCTGCAACACATGGCGCGGCGCCGGCAAGGACACGTGGCCGCTCGCGCTCGACGTCGCGGTCGCCG
>CALMGO010000228.1 GCA_937863625.1 uncultured bacterium | reverse complement strand
CGCCGGCGACCTCGATATCAGTGGCGGCGGTGATATTGGCGGCTTCGACGAGGCCGCCGACATGGACGGAGGCGCCGGACTTTACCTCGAAGAGGTCGAGGATGCCGCCATTTATGATGACTGCGCCGGGAAAGTCGATATTGCCGACGTCGAAGGTGAGGTTGCCTTCGACGGGGAAGATCTCGTCGACGATTATCTTGCCGTCGGTGAGGCGCACCATGCCGTCCTTCTCGGAGAAGAAGATGTCGTCGGTCTGGCGGACATTGATGCCGGGTTTGGCCTTAAAGGGGACGGCCTTTTTGGCCTTGACGGGTTTGCCGAAGATGTCGAGACCGTCGGTGCCGGGGACCTCGGGTACGAGCTTGGCAAGGGGCTCGCCGCGGGCGACGATGAGCTGCTTTGAGCGGCCGAGGTAGTGTGAAAGCCTGCCACCTTTTTCGGTAGGGGCTTCTATTTTACGGGACCAGATGAGGCTGCCGTCGACGCCGTCGACGGGCGGGTCGCCGGTGGCGATGATGACGGGCTCAACGTTGCCGGAGGCGGCGTCTTTACATGCGCGGGAGATGGCCTTGTCGTCGAGGGGTGCGGTGACCTTGAGTTTTTCGGCGGCCTGTTTGATCTCCTCTGCGGCAAGCACGGTCGTGCCGTCGGCAGGCGCAAGCGTCAGAATCAGCCGCGTGTGCTGGTTGGAGGTTGCGAGTTTGAAAGCGGCCTTTGGCGGAGTATCAGCTGCCATAGTCTGGATCCTCCGTGAAGCGATCGCGGCAGCAGAGCGGGAGGGCCGATCCCGGACGCAGCGTGACGGCGGAGGCATTTTTCTGTTCAAGGGAGGACACGTAGCCTGCACAGACTACGAACGCAAAGGACTCGAAGATATCGCTCGTGAGGACGCCGGAACCGGCGGCAAATGCAAGGTGGTCGTCGAGGGCGTCTGACTCCGCGAGGATTTCGACGAGGGCTGTCAGGCTGCAGTTGGAGCAGTACAACTCGGCGCTTTCGCGACACGAAGCGTTTGAATCTGTTAGTTTTCTCACTATAGAACCCCTGGGCACCTGGCCTCGGCACGGAACTTCACCGGCGGCGACCCATCCCCTGAACAGAAGATACCACGCGTGTCAAACGAAAGGAATGCGCCGGAGGGGGAGTTTGACGCAAGCGCAATTATGGCGTATATTTAAGGGGTGTGGTCAAGGTTGACGCGTGGGGGTTACAGGAGGGGATCGTGGCGGTAAGAATCGGGCAGATGCTGCTTGAGAAGGGGGTAATCAGCGAAGACGACCTGGCGCAGGCGGAGCGCATACAGCGCGTTGGGGACGAATCGCTTAAAGTAGAAGCCGGGGAGAAACTCGGCAGCATCGTGGTAAAGATGGGCCGCGCGACCGCAACGGACGTGATTCGCGCGCTGTGCGAACAGAAGCGCATCGATGATTATATCCTCGTGGGCACCTACCTCGTTTCACCATCGCTTGTGGCGCAGATACCGCTGGAGATAGCGAAGAAATTTTCGATACTGCCGCTGGTTCGGATCGGGCACGACTCCATGGAGGCGCTGGTCGGTTCGGACCGGGCGCACATGCCGGACGAGACCAAAGAGATAGAGAATCTTCTCGGCATAAAGATCGAATGGCTTCACGTGATCGAGAAGAACCTGGCGAAGGTCATCGAGAGAGTGTACGCCAAGATGGCCGACCGCGGCGTGAGGTCGGTGCGCATCGGCGAGGTGCTGGCGCGCGAGGGGCTGGTTACGGCGGAAGAGGTGGAATGGGCGCTGAAGCTGGCGCGGCGCACAAATAAGAAACTCGGGCGCGTACTGGTGGACGAGAACCTCGTATCTGAGGCGAAGTTTTACGACGTTCTCAGCCGGCACAAGCATCTGCCGCTCGGCAAGGCTGCGGAGATCATGGCGCAGAAGGAGGCCGGGGGAGTCGCGGGGAAACTATCGCGGAACTTTGCCGTGTATAACGAGGTGGTTCCATTTCGCATCGAGGACTCGAAGCTTTTCGTAGCGGTCAGCGACGCCGAGACGGATCTTGCGGAACTCAAGAAGATATACCACTGCAAGGAGACGGTCGTCTCGATCGTCACGATGTCAGACATGTTGGCGCTCTTGAAGGCATTTTACGGGCTTGAGGACGACGAGGCGCGAAGCAAGGGCTTTGAGATTCAAAGCGACGGCGACGAAGTAGAGGTGCTGGCCGAGGTGTCCGAGGCGGACACGGAGGCCGCCGTAAGCGGCGAGCAGCTGGCGAAAATGCGGCAGCAGTTTGAGAGGATATTTCACAACCTTTTGCACGAGGCGATAAAGCGGCGCGCCAGCGACATACACGTTGAAAACTACGAGAACTTCGTCGTCGTGAGGCTTCGCATCGACGGACTGCTCTACGACGCGAGGACGCTCAATATCGACAAGACCAACGTCATCGGCGTCGTAAACGTGATAAAGGTGCTGAGCGAGATGAATATCGCCGAGAGACGCGTTCCGCAGGGGGGGCGGTTTAAGAAGCGGACGGCCAACGGCGAGGTGTATGATTTTCGCGTGCAGGTGCAGCCGACGCTTTTCGGCGAGAACGTGGTGATACGACTCTTGAACCAGTCGGTGAGCTTTGCGCCGCTGTCGGACCTTGGTTTTTCGAAGACGCACCTCAAGCGTTACACGAAGATCTGCGAGAACCCGTCGGGGCTGATACTCATCACGGGGCCGACCGGAAGCGGCAAGACGACGACGCTTTATTCGACGCTCGACCATCTCAGGAAGGACACGACCAAGAAGATAGTGACGATCGAGGACCCGATAGAGTACTCGCTTCCGCGCATCCAGCAATCGCAGAGCCACGACCTTATTGGATACACGTTTGCGGCTGCGACGAGGTCGTTTTTGCGGCAGGACCCGGACGTGGCGCTCATCGGCGAGATACGGGACGAGGAGACCGCGCACGAGACGATAAAGATGAGCCAGACGGGGCACCTGGTGTTTTCGACGCTTCACACAAACACGTCGGCAAGCGCGGCGTCGAGGATGTTCGTGCTGGGCATAGAGCCGGAGCTTCTGGCGAGCGAACTGCTCGTGGTGATGGCGCAGAGGCTGGCGAGAAAGGTGTGTCCGGACTGCAAGAGCGCCTACGACCCCAAGGAAGAGATAGTGAAGATGTTTTACCCGGAGGGCGCGCCGGGAGACATGAAGTTTTACAGGGGTACGGGCTGCAATAAATGCGAGGGTCTGGGTCACCTGGGGCGCGTGGCTCTTGCGGAGTTCTGGTACATCGACCAGGGGAGCCGGCTTCTTATCAGCAAGCGCGCCGACGAAGACACGATTCTCAACGAGACGATGGGAGTGAGTCTTTTTCCGATACTGTCCGACGCGCTTGAGAAGGTGCGGGACGGAATCGTCGACATAGCCGGGCTGCCGACAGTGCTGCCGATGGTGAGCCTCGGGCCCATAGCAAGGATAATGCACGACAAGGGGCTGCTGGCATCAGGGCGCAAGGTGGAGGCCTGAGCAGGAGAGCGAGTCAGTTCAGGAAGAGCTTTCAGATAGCTCCGTGCGCGTAAACCACCTTGACGGGTTCGCCACCCGTGCGTCGTGTCGCGTGAGCGGCGCGCGGCGGGATGGACACGGCTGTGCCGGGGGCGACGGGGTAGATATTTCCATCGACGGTAATCTCGCCAACGCCTGAAATCACATAGACGGCTTCCTGGTCCTCATGGACCTGGATGGGGCCGAACTCGGTGACGAAATACTCCGCGACGCCGATATTGAAACCGCTGGTGGTCTTGAGCGCCGACGAGCCTCCGACGAGGTTCTTGCTCCACCGGTCGGGGGCGTTTTCCCTGGCGACATCATCTTCACGCACATATCCGCTCATTTTGTGGTCTCCGCTTTGAAACGGCAGTTTCTGTCAGGCCTGGAAGAGTGCCTTTGCAATGCAGTCTACGATATGCGTGACGTCGGATTTTTCAAGGGCGTTGTAGAACGGCAGCGCAAGCGTGCGTGAGGAGACGTCCTCGCAGACGGGGAAGTCGCCTTCCTTGTAGCCGAAGACGTTTCTGTAATACGGCTGGAGGTGAATGGGCGAGAAGTACGCGCGCGTGTGGACGCCTTTGGTTTCGAGGCTCTGCATAAGAGCAGCGCGGTCGACGCCGTGGTCGAGGACGACGACGTAGACGAACCACGAACGGGTCATGCCGTCGGGGGTCGCGAGCGTGGAGACGCCTTTTACTTTACTTAGCGCTTCGTGATACCATGAGGCGACAAGATCACGCCTGGCGACGATGTCATCAATGCGCGCGAGCTGCGACAGGCCAAGGGCCGCGGACATCTCGTCGAGGCGGTAGTTGTATCCTAACTGCACATGCTCAAGCCATGCGCCCGAGTCGGAGCGCCCCTGGTTTCTCATCGAGCGCGCGTTGCGGGCGATTTCGATATCGTGTGACGAGCACGCCGCCTTCGCCGGTGGTCATCTGCTTATTGGGATAGAATGCGAATACCGCGACTTCGCCGAAGGAGCCGGCCTTTTTGCCTTTGTACGTGGCGCCGATAGCCTCACAGGCGTCCTCGATGACGGCAAGGCCGTGCTTTCGGGCGACGTCGTTAACGGCATCCATGTCGCAGGGCAGGCCGAAAATATCTACGGGGATTATGGCGCGGGTCTTGTCGGTGACGGCCTTTTCAAGTTTCGACGCGTCGAGGTTCAACGTGTCGGGGTCGATATCGACAAAACGGGGGACGGCGCGCTCGAAGAGGGCGCAATTGGCCGACGCGACAAATGAAAAGGGGCTGGTGAGGACTTCGTCGCCGTCGGCAAGGCCGAGGGCGCGAACGGCAAGGTGGAGGCCGGAGGTGCCGGAGTTAACCGCGACGGCGCATTTGCGGCCGACGTAGGATGCGATAGCCTCTTCGAAGGCGGAGAGTTTGGGGCCGAGGGCGAGATAGGGGCTTTTGAGGACCGCCACAACGGCGGCGACGTCGGCGTCGGTGATATCGGGTCGCGAGAGGTGGTATTCGGGCTGCGGCTGCGCAATCACGTGACGGAAGCCTCCATCTGCAGGGCGGCAAGGAGCGGCCTTGTGTTCATTTATATTGCTTCGAGCGAGCCGGCAGGGGCCTTTGAAAGGGCGCCTGACTCGTAGAGAAGCGAAACGATTTCGTCCTTACCGAGGAGCCTCGCCTTTGAGGAGCGATAGGTGGCCTCGGGGATGTCGGCGGCGTCATTGTAGACCCCGGAGCTCGGCGGGTGCACGACAAGCAGGCGCTCCATGGCCGTCGTGCGGGGGAGTTCCTCGGCGGTGATGAGCTCCTCGTCCATCTTCTCACCGGGGCGAACGCCGATTTTGCGCAGGCGCACGGTTGTGGGCTCAACGCTCACAAGCGGCGCGTATTCGGATATGAGGACCTCGAGGAGGTCTTTTATGCGGAGCGAAGGCATCTTAAGGATGAATATTTCGCCGCCTACCGCGAGCTGACCGGCTTCAAGCGTGAGGCTCACCGCGCCCGAAATGGGCATCATGAAACGCGTCATGCGCTCGTCCGTGAGGGTAAGCGGGCCGCCGCGCTCGATTTGTGATTTAGCGAGGGGGATGAGAGAGCCGCGGGAGTTGAGAACGTTTCCAAATCTCACGCAGGAAAAGACGGTCTCGGTGGCCCATGCGTTGGCAGTGGCGACGAGGCGCTCGGAGAGGAGCTTCGTGGCGCCCATGGTCGAGGTCGGATTTATCGCCTTATCGGTCGAGACGGAGATGACGCGCGAGACACCGGCCTCGAGCGCGGCCTCGATGACATTTTGCGTGCCGAAGACATTGGTCTTTACGGCTTCGAAGGGATTGTATTCGCACGAGGGGACCTGCTTTAAGGCGGCGGCGTGAAATACGACGTCGATATCCTTCATCGCGCGGCGGAGGCGGTCCTTTTCGCGGACGTCGCCGACGAGATAGCGCACGTCGGGACGTTTGCCGAGAGTCTCCTCGAGGTAATACTGCTTGGTCTCGTCGCGTGAAAAGGCGCGCACGACCGTGGGCGACTGGGCAAGGACCTGTCGGACGATCTCCGAACCGATGGAACCGGTGCCGCCGGTGACGAGGACCTTTTTGCCGCAGAGGTATTCAAACATCATCGAATCTCCTGGCCAAGATGGCTGGGGTAGTGCCCCCTCTCCAAGGGAAGCGCAAATCCGGTGCCACGCGGTTGAAACGGCAAGCGCGACGCTGCAAGTCTATCGACAAAGGAAGGAAGCAAGGTTTAATCTGATATGGACTTATGGAAAGGGGCGCGCATGCGTTGGAGGGTCAGATTGCCCTATACACCAAACGACGGCGGCGGTCAAAAATGCCTTTCGGGTGCACATTTTTCACTCTGGCGCATATCAGATGGCGGCTTACAGTGGCTGTTGAAAGGAATCGAACAAAGCGCCAACTGATAGCGAGGTTGCGGACGGGGGATTGAGTCTCAATTTGCGACAGCGGGAGCGGCAGGTTCGACCGCGCGCTGGAGGGCCGACGCGGAGTTTGTCCCGGCTGAAGGCACTCTCAGCCTGCCAGAGTCGGCCGAAGGTCTTTTTTGGGGAAGCGCTTGCGAAGGCACGGCCAAAAAAGTAGGAAGGCGGGATCATTATTTGGTCTAAGAGCAGCCCAAGCCAGGCCAAATACCGTTTTCAGATCCCGCCTTCCTGCGCAACCGGGGAGCGCTCATCAGAGACGGTTGTGAGCAACTGACCTTAATACGACCGAGGCGCCAAATTGTTCTGCCTTTTTCCAAACTTTTTTCGCGCACTCCCGCCGCATAATAAAAACGGCCGCCTCAAAGCCGGCGGCTATAGCTTAACCCTATTGGTTGTAATGCGTTACGGCGTCGCTCCCGTCCCGCGTATTTCCAGTGCCGCGTCCGTGGACGCTATGGTTTCCACCGCCTCGACCCCCACCGGCGCCGCCGCGGGCGACTCCCTGGGCGCGGCCTTTTTCCACATCCCGTACGAACTGTACAAAAGCACCGCGATAAATATCGCCTGTATCACCTTGGTCGGCGCTTTTTTGGCGAGGTGCGCCCCTATGCGCCCCCCGACAAAGGACCCCGGCGCCAAGAGCAGCCCTACCACGAGCGCCGTATGCCAGGAGAGCGTTACCATCGTCCCGTCCGTGCCCTCGACCACCATGCCGTTAATGAGGCGAAGTTTGACGACCATCGCGATAATGCTCGAAAAGAATATCGCGGCTGATGAGTTCGCAATCGCGTTCTTGAGCGGCAGCCTCAAGAATTTATGCAGCATCGGCACCGCTATCGACCCGCCGCCTATCCCGAGGACCCCGCACGAAAACCCCATCGGCGCCGCCACCGCCGGCACCGCCCATTCGTTAGGCGGCGTAAACTCAGTCACCGGCTCCTCGGCGCTTTTTTTCCGTATGATGCTGCTCACGAGTTTGTAACCGCTGTCGATGGCCGCGTAAACGAGAAACACCGCGAATATCTGTCCCAGCAGCGCGCCGTTTATCCGCGACCCCACAAATACTCCTATTATCGCAAACGCGGAAGCCAGCGGCACCAGCCGCACGACGACGCTCTTCAAGATATAACCGTTTTTCCAATGCCCATATGCGCTCGATGACGCCACGAATATCATCTGCACGAGACTCGCCGCTATCGCAAGGTGCGGGCTCTTGTGAAAAAGCAGCGTAAGCGCCGGCACGACTATCGCGCCTCCGCCTATGCCGATTAGTCCTCCGAGCGTGCCGGACACGAGTCCCGTGATGATGTAACCGATGATTTCCACTACAGCGTGCCTTTCGATTTGTCCTCAGTTGCCGGCCTTCAAATCCGCGTGATAATCCTGCAGCGCCCTCACGCCTATCTTTTTCGACCGCATCGCTTCGAGCGCAGCCACTGCCGCGCGCGCGCCCGATATCGTCGTTATGACCGGCACGTTATTCATTACCGCGGCCATGCGCATCTTGCCTTCGTCGCGCCTGGGCCCGCGCCCGGTAGGCGTGTTGATGATGAGACTTATCTCGCGGTTTTTTATCCTGTCGATTACGTTCGGCCGGAACCCCTCCTGTATCTTCGCTATCGTCTCGACAGGCACGCCGTATATCGCCAGGTATTCGGCCGTCCCCTGAGTCGAGAGGAGTTTATAGTCCATCTCCAGCAGCCGCTTCGCCACGTCCACCACATGTTCCTTGTCCGCGTCCCTCACCGAGAGAAATACCGTTCCCTTGTCCGAAAGCGCCTGCCCCGCGGCGAGCATCGCCTTTCCAAACGCCATCCCGAACCCCGTGTCGATTCCCATCACCTCGCCCGTCGAACGCATCTCCGGCCCGAGTATGATGTCGGTCTGGCTGAACTTGTTAAACGGAAATACCGGCGCCTTGAGCGACACGTGCTTCGGCACGACTTCCTCCGTCACGCCGAGTTCCGAGAGGGTCATGCCCGCCATCACCTTCGCCGCGAGTCTCGCCCACGGAACGCCAGTCGCCTTTGATACGAACGGCACCGTCCGCGACGCGCGCGGGTTCACTTCGAGGATATAGACCTTGCGGTCCTTGACCGCGTACTGCACGTTCATGAGGCCTTTGACCGCAAGCGCCTCGCTCAAGAGATATGTCTGCCTCTTTATCTCCGCGACGGTTTTCTCGTCGAGGCTGTACGGAGGCAGAGCGCATGCGCTGTCGCCGCTGTGAATCCCCGCCTGCTCGATGTGCTCCATGACTCCGCACACGAGGGTCAGCGTTCCGTCGCTTATCGCGTCCACGTCGACTTCTATCGCGTCTTCGAGGAATTTGTCCACGAGTATGGGCCTGTCCGGCGAAGCCTCCACAGCCTTACTCATGTAGCGGCTGAGGTCCTCTTCGCTGTACACTATCTCCATCGCGCGCCCGCCCAGAACGTAGCTCGGGCGCACGAGAACCGGAAATCCTATCCTGTTCGACACTGCGATAGCCTGCTCGAAATTCGTCGCCATACCGCTCTCGGGCTGGCTCAGTTTCAACCGCTTTATAAGCTGGTTAAAACTGTCTCTGTCCTCCGCCAGGTCGATGCTTGCCGTGGACGTCCCGATTATCTTTATCCCCGCCTCCTCGAGCGAGCTCGCGATATTAAGCGGAGTCTGTCCGCCCAGCTGCACGATTACGCCCAGCGGCTTTATAGCCCTGCACACCCCGATGACGTCCTCGGCCGTGCGCGGTTCGAAAAACAGCCTGTCCGACGTGTCATAGTCCGTCGATACCGTTTCGGGGTTGGAGTTTATCATCACCGTCTCAAAGCCGGCTTCCTTGAGCGCAAACGCCGCCTGCACGCAGCAGTAGTCGAATTCGATCCCCTGCCCGATGCGGTTGGGCCCGCCGCCGAGGATGACTATCCGCGGCTTGTCGGAGAGCGTTATCTCGCTCTCCGTCTCGTAGGTCGAGTAGTAGTAAGGCGTGTATGCTTCGAATTCCGCCGCGCAGGTATCCACGAGTTTGTACACCGGCTCGACGCCGAGCTTCTGCCTCTGTGCGCGCACTTCCTGTTCGGTCAGCCGCCACATCCGCGCCAGCTGCCTGTCAGAAAATCCGTATCTCTTCGCTTCGAGGAGCTCCCCGCGAAATTCCTCCTCCTCCATCGACTCGATATCAAGCCCCGCCAGGTGTTCTTCTTTTCTGACTATCTCCTCGATGTTCGTGATAAACCACGGATCCATCCCGGTCAGGCGGCATATCTCCTCGACGCTTATCCCGGATTTGATCGCATAGCGAATCGCAAAGAGCCGGTTCTCGTTCGGCGTGATAAGCTGCCGCCTTACGTCTTCGAGAGCCTTCTGCCTGTCGTCGGATAACCACGCGTCCTTGCCGTCCCACCCAAGCCCGAACCGGCCGGTCTCCATCGACCGTATCGCCTTCTGAAGCGATTCCTTAAACGTCCTGCCTATCGACATCGCCTCGCCGACGGACTTCATCTGCGTGGTCAGCGTCGCGTCCGCGTCGGGGAATTTCTCAAACGCCCAGCGAGGGAATTTCACGACGCAGTAGTCTATCGTCGGCTCAAAAGACGCGGGCGTCTCCTTGGTGATGTCGTTGGGGATCTCGTCGAGCGTATAACCCACGGCCAGTTTCGCCGCAATCTTTGCAATCGGAAAGCCCGTCGCCTTCGACGCCAGCGCCGACGAACGGCTCACCCGCGGGTTCATCTCGATTATCACCATCCGCCCGTCGGCGGGATTTACCGCGAACTGTATGTTCGACCCGCCCGTGTCCACCCCCACCTCGCGTATGCACGCTATCGAAGCGTCCCGCATCCGCTGGTATTCCCGGTCGGTGAGCGTCTGCGCCGGCGCCACGGTTATCGAGTCCCCGGTGTGCACGCCCATAGGGTCGAAATTTTCTATCGAGCAGATGATGACGACGTTGTCCGCCCTGTCGCGCATCACTTCGAGCTCGTATTCCTTCCAGCCGCCGCAGT
>CALMGO010000227.1 GCA_937863625.1 uncultured bacterium | reverse complement strand
AAACGCACAGTGGTCTCCCAACGAAAAGGTGGCCATGGAGGTGGCGCTCGGCGCCTCGATGGGAGGGGCGCGGACGATAGTGTCCATGAAGCACGTGGGGCTCAATGTCGCCGCGGACCCGCTCTTTACCGCTTCCTACACCGGCGTCGTCGGCGGGCTTGTGGTCATCACGGCGGACGACCCTTCGCTTCACAGTTCGCAGAACGAACAGGACAACCGCTGGTACGCACGTGCCGCCAAGGTGCCCATGCTGGAGCCGTCCGACTCCCAGGAGGCAAAGGATTTCGTCGTCAAGGCGATTGAAATCTCCGAGACCTTTGACACGCCGGTGCTGCTGCGCATAACGACCCGCATAGCGCATTCGCGGACTATTGTGGAGTTCAAGGACCCGGTCGCCCCTGCTGCAGCGCAGCCCTTCGAGGCGCGGCGGGACAAATTTGTCATGATTCCCGCGTATGCGCGACGCAGGCACAAGACCGTCGAAGACCGGCTGCAGTCGCTTGCCGCATATGCCGAGGAGTCGGTCCTCAACACGATAGACAAAGGCTCGAGTGAACTCGGCATCATAACGTCAGGCGTGGCTTACCAGTACGTGAAAGAAGCGTTTCCTGAGGCATCGGTGCTCAAACTCGGCCTCACGTTTCCACTGCCGGCAGGTCTTATATCACGCTTTTTCGAAAGCGTTGAGAGATGCATTGTCGTGGAAGAACTCGACGACATCCTATGTACCGAGATCCGTGCGCTCGGGCTCGAAGTCGAAGGCAAGTCTGATACATTCAGGCTCGGGGAACTCAATGTCGACCGGGTTCGCGCCATCGTAGACGGCGCCCATGTCGAGCCCGATGCCGTAAAAGTCGCCGGGCGGCCGCCGGCTTTGTGCTCGGGATGTCCCCACAGGGCGACTTTTCACGTCTTGAAGAAGTGCAAGGCGATTATCACCGGAGACATAGGCTGCTATACGCTGAGTGTCCTGCCGCCCCTGGAGATGATGGAATCCTGCGTCTGCATGGGGGCGTCCATCGGCATGGCTTTTGGCTTGCGAAAGGCGCTGGCAGCCGATGAGGCCAAGAGAGTCGTCGGTGTCATCGGTGATTCGACGTTTTTCCACTCAGGCGTTACCGGGCTCATCGATGCGGTCTACAACCGCGCCACCGGCCTTATCATGATTCTCGATAACCGAACGACGGCCATGACGGGCCGCCAGGGGCACCCCGGCACCGGCCAGGCGCTTTCCGGCCAGGGCAGCGAGATTTCCATAGAAGACCTCTGCCGAGCACTTGGCGTGGCCTACGTGGCCACGGTTGACCCTCTTGACGTAAAGGCGCTTGAATCCGAAATCCGGGCGGCCATGGAGCGCGAGGGGGTAAATGTCATCGTGGCGCGGCGTCCTTGTGTTCTCATCTCCCGTCCTAAAGAGCGCAATATCGTGAAACTGGACGCCGACAAGTGCAAACTGTGCGGCATCTGTCTTTCGACTGGGTGCAGGGCCATCACAAAGGGCGAAAAATCAGTCATCATA
>CALMGO010000226.1 GCA_937863625.1 uncultured bacterium | reverse complement strand
AGTTTTGAAAGACCTGTCGCCGTCGGGCGCGACGTCTTGCCGACAGCAAACATGCACCCGCAAACGGGATGTTGACAGTATGCCTCTTGAACAAATACTTGTCGTTGATGACCAGTCGGAAGTGCTGGAGTACCTCTCGGATCTTCTCGGCCAGAGCGGGTACAAGGTCACCGCGTGCGGCGACGCGGAGAGCGCCCTCGCGACAATCGACGAACGGGGAGACTCCATAGGCCTGGCCATTGTCGACCTTGATCTGGGCTGCGGCAGCGATGACGGACTGCGACTGCTCAGCGAGATCAAGAGTCGTCAGCGCGATCTGCCGGTGATAATCCTCACCGCCCAAGGCGGCACGCGGGTGGCCGTTCAGGCGATGAAACTCGGGGCGGTCGATTTTCTCGAGAAGGATACGTATCTTCTCACAAACCTCACGGCACGGATGAAGAAAGCCACCGAGTTTCTCAAGATAATCCGCGAAAACAGGAGGCTTCGGGAGGAGACGGAGACGCTTCGCAAGAAGGCCGAGTACTACAGGGAACTCGTCGGCCAGAAGCGCCGCATCGTGGGAGCGTCCCGGACCCTGAAAAAATGCCTGTCGGAGGCGCTGGCCGTCGCTCCAGCGCCAAGACCCATTCTAATCCGGGGGGAGCGCGGCACGGGAAAGGAACTCGTCGCGGCATACATCCACGAGCAGTCCCAACGCGCCGCCGGTCCCTTCGTAGCGGTAAACTGTGCGGCCTTCAGCGGCAACCTGCTTGAAAGCGAGATGTTCGGTCATGAGAAAGGAGCTTTCACCGGCGCCGCCGGAAGAAAGCCCGGACGCTTCGAACTTGCCGACGGAGGGACGCTCTTTCTCGACGAGATCGGCAACATGTCCGACGATTTCCAGGAGATGATTCTGCGAGTGGTTGAGTACCAGCGCTTCGAGCGCGTTCAGGGCACAGAGACAATCGAGGTTGACGTCCGGGTGCTCGCAGCCACGAACGCCGACATTGAAGCCATGATGAAAAAAGGCTCATTCCGCCGCGACCTCTATGACAGGCTGGCGTTCAAGGAAATCCACGTCCCGCCCCTTCGCGAGCGGATCGAGGACATACCGCTTCTTGTGTCCTATTTCCTAAGCGAACTCCACCGCGAAGTGCCGGGCACGGCCCAAAAAGGAATAAGCCCCCAGGCGATGAAGCGTCTCGCGGAATACTCCTGGCCCGGCAACGTCAGGCAGCTCAAGAACGCCATCGAATGCCTCGCGCTGGAAGCGCCGGGCGATACAATAAGCGTCGACCAGATACGCCTGGACAAATCGCATTTGGAAGACCTCGACTGGGATTTCCAAAAGAGGGTCGAACGGTTTCAGACGGACCTGCTGCGCCAAGCGCTCGACAAGGCGGGCGGCAACCAGAGAGGCGCGGCAAAAAGTCTGGGCATCACGTATGATCAGTTTCGGCACTACTACAAGAAATTTGACCTCAAGGCAGACAAATCGGGCGAGGTGTAAAATGCCTGCAAATATTCGAACAACCGCCTCCTGTATTCGTCGCACTTCCCTTAACGGACTCTGGCAACTCTTCGGCACAGGGCCTGCGGGAGAACACATCGAGGCCGCCGCGCACGTCCCGGGCGTCGTGCACTGGGACCTCCAGCGCGCCAGGATAACGGGCGACCCATTTGACGCGGACGTCGAGCAGTCGGTCTCGTGGATAGCCGGGCATGAATGGACATACAGCCTCACTTTTCGCGCATCGCGCAAAACTGTGTCCGCGCGAAACGTCGAGCTTGTTTTCCAAGGACTCGACACATTCGCCAAAATCACGCTGAATGGCAAGATTCTGGGCGAGACGGACAACATGTTCGTGCCGTACAGGTTTGACGTAAAGGACGTGCTCACACTTGGGGAAAACGTTCTTGCCGTGCGGTTTCTCTCGCCCGTGGAAGAGGGGCTGCGGCTTCACCGCAAGCATGAATCGGTGAAACTGTACGAGGGGCACGACAACCCCCGGGCCTATGTCAGAAAGGCGCAGTACTCCTACGGCTGGGACTGGGGACCGAAGATCACGACGTCCGGGATATGGCGCGACGTCTACATCGAGTCATGGGACACCGCGCGGATTGAGAGCGTGTACTGGCAGACGCTCAAGGCATCGGCGGAGAAGGCGCGCGTCGCGGTTACGGTGGAATGCGTCGGCTCGACGCGGGCAACAGCGACGGCGCGGCTGTCTGTCGGCGGCAATGTCCATGAGATCCCGCTTCGCCGCCGCAAACTGAAGGAAAGAACAGTACTGACGGGCGATCTTGAGATCGCACAACCTCTTCTCTGGTGGCCGGCCGGCCAGGGCCCGCAGAATCTCTACAAGGCGCAAGTGTCGCTTTTCTTTGCCGGCGACATGTTGGACACGCACGAGTGCGACTTTGGAATACGGACAGTCGAACTCAAGCGCGAAAAGGACGACGAAGGAGAGAGCTTCATATTCGTGGTCAACGACCGCGAGGTATTCTGCAAGGGCGCAAACTGGATTCCTGCGGACATCTACCTGCCGCGCATAACCGACGGCGACTACGAGGCCTGGGTCCGCATGGCGGCCGATGCGAACATGAACATGCTGCGGGTCTGGGGAGGGGGAATATACGAGCCGGATGCTTTCTACAATGCATGCAACAGGCTCGGCGTGATGGTCTGGCAGGACTTTCTCTTTGCGTGCGCGATGTACCCGGAGGACGAGTGGTTTGTCAAGAACGTCGAGCGGGAGGCCGCATGCGCGGTAAAGGCGCTGCGCAACCATCCGTCGCTGGTCATCTGGTGCGGCAACAACGAAAACCACTGGGCCTCGCATTCGTGGTGGCCCGGCGACGCATTCGGCGGCAAGACGATCTACAACAAGACGCTGCCGGCTGTTACGAGGCGCCACGACCCAACACGGCCCTACTGGCCGGGGAGCCCCTTCGGGGGCAAGGACCCCAACAGCCAACACAAGGGCGATCGTCACAGTTGGGAAGTATGGTCGGGCTGGCAGGACAGCACGATGTACCTGAAAGACAACGGCCGGTTCGTGAGCGAATTCGGATTTCAGGGGGCGCCGCCGGTTGAGAGTGTCGCTCACTTCGGCCCGCTTGACACTATTCATCCGCAACACCCGCTTTTTGAGCGTCACAACAAACAGGTGGAAGGCGGCTCACGTCTGGCACGATTTCTGGCGACGAGTTTCCGTATGCCGCGCGACCTGGCCGAGTATATCCACCTGACGCAGATGGTCCAGGCCGAGGCGATAAAGACGGGTGTTCTGCACTGGCGAAGCCGCATGATGCAGACCTCCGGCGCACTCTACTGGCAGCTAAACGACTGCTGGCCGGTAGTCTCGTGGTCGGCCGTAGATTTCGCGCGAAGGCCGAAGGCCCTTTACTACTATTCGCGCCGCTTTTTCGCTCCGGTGGCCGTGAGGGTGGCGCCGTTTTCCGAGGGGGTCTTTGCATGGGTAATAAACGACTCTCCGGAGTTTGTCTCGGGTGAAATCGTTCTTCAGGCCATGACCTTCGCTGGAGAAGAAGTCGGCTGCGTACGGGAGTATGCGGAAATCGGTCCCGGCGGAGTGCACAGGATGGGGCCGTTTTCCTCGGAGATGCTCGGCGTGACGGACCTTAGCCAGGTGTTTGTCGTGGCGACTCTGGCCGGAACAGACGGTCGGAGTGTTCGAGACACGGCGTTCTTCCTTCGTCCCAAGCACCTCGCTCTGGGCGCTCCCAGCCTCGACTGGGAGATAAGCGCATCTGAGGGCGTCCTGAAGGCGGCAATATCAGCAGAGAAGTTCGCGTACGGGGTGTTTTTGGACCTGCCCGGGACCGGGGCGCGTTTCTCGGACAATTTCCTGACGCTTCTTCCGGGTGAGACGGTGGAAATTGACATAGCGGGGTCGCACCTGTCGGCGGCTGTCGCGTCGAAGAAGCTTATTACCGCGTGGGTGTCCGGCGGACTGTAAGGGAGCGATGTCCGGTCGAATGCGTCGCATCAATCCGGGAGCGCGGCGATTTCGTCTCGTCCGATGACGCAGATTCCGGTCATGGGCTCGGTCATGTAGTGAGCAATCCGCGCGTCGACATCCTGTCCTTCCCAGATATGCGCGTGGACGTTAATTACCTTCCTCGCCTGCTCCCTGGATCTCAGACCGGCTGGTCGCGGCGATGCGGGCGGCCTCCATCCGGAAAAGCGCGGCAAACTGGTATCGCTGCCTAACGCGAAGCACGGAGGCGGCCGCTTCGCCGGCGCCCGCCACGTCGCCCCTGCTCGAAGCCACGTCGATAGCCACCAGGGAAAGCGCGGGATGGTCGGCCAGAGTCGCGGCAAAAAGAGCCAGTGTCGAGGCCGCCTTGTCTCCGGCCCCCGCGCGTGCGTAGAAATCCACCGCCCAAAGCGCACGGGCGACATAGACGCCGTCATTGACGACGATTTGAGCCTGGGCAAGCGCCAGGTCGCGCTCTCCGGCGCGAAGCGCCGCATCGGCGAGTCTGGCATGAAATATCCAGGGCCATGCTTCGTTGGCGGAGTCGGCGGCTTTTTTCAGGAGCTCCGGGGCGGCTAATCCTCCGTCCAGGAGATCCAGCACTCCGCTCAATTCACTGGTGTAGAGAGGCCCATCGAGAACCTGTGACAAGTGCGCGGCGGCGCTGTCCGTGCGCGCGAGTTCCATCTCAGCGGTTGCAAGGTCCACAAGCAGCGACGGGGCAGGCAGTACCGCGTATGCAGCCTCCGCGGCACCCTCGCGCAGGGCGCCGTCAGCCCACGACAGGCGGGCGACAAGCACTGCGCTGTCGACGGTGTTGGGGTCGGCTTCAAAGGCCGCAACCGATGCGGCGAATACCGTATCGCTATCGCCGAACATGGAAGCCCGTCCGGCCAGACCGCGGTAATAAAGCCCCATGAGGGCATGGTCGACCCTCAAAGGGCCTTTACCAAGCATCTCTCCCGCCGCAATATAGGCCGGGCACGAAGCGGTCGTCCGCGGAAGGCAATCCTCCAGATAGGTCTGTTTGTCATCGAAGGACGTCTGCACGGATAACCTTCGCTCCAAGAACGCAGCCAAGGATTCGGCATGTCCCGACTCGGCGAGAAATCTTGCCACGAATCCCGCCTGCTCCGGCCCAACTGACAGCGTTAAATCATCGAGTTTCATGAAGGAGCGCAGCGCGCGCTCGTCCTGGCCGTATTGCCTGTATAGTTCACCCAGGTAAAGGAACATGCCCCCCTTGTCGCCGGCGAGCATCTTCTGCAGGATGTTTTCGACGTCATCCCAGCGGCCTGCCCTGGCAAGCGCCTCGACAAATGCAACGTAGACAAACCTGGGCATATTCTTGTCGGACGCCGTCGCGCGTTCGTAGAGACTGACCGCCTCGTCCACGCGGCCGGCCCGGGACGCGGCTGCCGCCAGAACGACATCCCTCTCAGCGGGGCTTGAGTTTTTGAGCGTCTTATTCTCAATCGCGGCCGCCTCATCCCAACGACCCAAATGCTCAAGGGCCTCCTTTTCGAGGATCATGAGCACGGCGCTTCCCGGGAAGTCGGCCTCACGTCCCACGCAGTAGGCATACATGGATTCGACGCCGCCAAATCTGGCGAAGAGCGCGACAAATTTAGCACCCTGGGCGCTTTGAGTCATCGATTTTGCGCCCTGCGCGTCTATAAACTGAGCGAGCGCCTTTCGCGCGGCGGCCTCGCCTTCAGAAAGCCTTCCCGTAGCCAGATAATACTCAGCCAGAAGGCGACCGCCTTCCCAGTTGAACCGAGTATCCTGACCGAGACCGGTGCCGGTTATGAACGTCGCAAAAAGCCTGTCGGCCGTCCTGAAATCGCCAAGCGCCCTGACGTATTCAGACATCATGCGGGCGACCTGCGGTTGTGGGCGAAACCTCGCGTAAATGGCCGCCATGCTCAAAAGCGTCTCAGGATCGCGCAGGACCGCCACCGCGTCAAAGAGATCCATATAGGGGTCGTCTCCGAGGCTCGGACCCGACAAAAGCGCGGTAAGGAGGGTATTCTGCGTTGAAAAGGCATCGCCGGCCTCCATGAGAGCCCCGGCGTAAATCGCGGCCGCCTCAGCGTCGCCGCGCTTTTTGAAGAGCCGCCAAAGCGCGTCGGCGCGCTCACCCCTGGCACCCGCGGCATCAAGTGCGACGGCGGCATCGATGAGGGGCTCTACGCCATCGCGCGAAGAAACGTCTCGAATAAGAAGGTCCCAGCAGCCTGCGGCACGAGCGAGATTGATCAGCGTCTCAAGATCGCTTTCGCGCTCAGTATATCTTTCGTCAAGCGATGTTGCGTGTTTTCCTCCGCTGGTGTCCAGCCGCGAGGCCAGCGTAATGAAGACTTCTCTTGCCTGCTTGCGGAGATTCATCCTGCGAAGACTCTCGGTCAGGGCCTGCATTTCATCGGCGCTCAATCCCTTGTCCTTCGATCGCGCCAGTAGCAATCCTGCCGCCTCGTCGCGTCGTCCCCATGACGCCAGAACGCCCGTAAAGGACACGAGATCCAAGACGGATATGGCGGCCTCCTTTGACGCATTTTCCACGGCCGTCATGACGACGTCCGGGGGTCTGGACCACGCAAAGGCGCGGGCAAGGCTCTTGAGAGCGCTGCGTCGAGGTTGATCGTCCATCGCGTCTATCGCGCTGAGAATCGTCGCGCTGTGCGCGCTTAACGTTCCATGCGACCTGAGCACCTCTATACAATAGGATGCAAAGGAGGCGTCATCGCGGCGGCCTGACAGTATGTCGAGGAGCACTTCTTCCTGCTGCCCGTAAAGGCCCGCCAGTTCGGCAAAAGCAGCCCGCCGGTAGAGCAAGCCATCGACGGGGTTGGCCTTATATCTCGTGGTCATCTCGGCGTAAAGTTGCTTGAGAGCGGGACGCGATGATTCTCCATACAGGGCAAGCACATCGGCGCGCGTCTGGAAGAAGTCGGCCTGTTCCTGTTCGGCGGCGAAAGCGGCAACCGCAAGGGAAACGGAGAGCAAAACTGCAAGGAGTGCGGACGTTTTCATATGAGTTCCCTCGTGGCTGAAGGCGCCTGCACAAGATTATAGGCTCAGACGCCGTCCCCGCAAGTAGTCCCCTCGCAGACGCGGATTACGAAAAAGGCCGCCGGGTCTCCCCGACGGCTTCTTCCTGATCCCCCCTACGGACTTCGAGAAGGCTATCTATAAGCGGCATTCGCGGCAGCCGATGTCGCACGCTACGCCCTGAGGCCCGGGACCTCCACCGAGGTCATCGGCAACAACGGCGACCACCGCTCATAACGCGCATTTGCTCGCCGCTATTCATGCGCCGGTCATTCGCCCATCCTTTTAACAGATGCGTGAAAGGCAATCAAGCAGAAAAAGGGATTTTCTGTAAATAACGTCGCGCCGGTGCGCGCCACATCATGCTGACGAACCGGCTTTCCGGTTGGAATCGGCGCGGCCGGTCAGGCGTCGCTCACGCGGACGGCGGCTCAGGTGCGGTACGTGCTCCGGCAGCGGCCGACGCTCAAGAAGCGAAGGGTTTTGTGTTTCAGGACTTCGCCTGAGAGTGCGGCGCATCAAGCAGCTTGCGCGCGGAGATGTGGTCGGTCACGAGCACATTAATGATGCGCCCTCTCAGCGCGGCCAGAATGGGCTTGAACTTTTCGGCCCCACCTGCGACCGAGACAACCATGTCGATCTTCCTGATTTCGGCAAGATTCAGTCCGATGATCCGGTCGTCAAAATCGCAGACGATGCGGTTACCCTCGTCGTCAAAGAAGCGCAGGTTAATGTCCCCGGCCACGTTGTCCATAGGCATGCCGCGCAGTTCGGGATGTCTTGGGCTGAACATCTTCATGAAGCGGTCGGCCGCCGCGGGCCGTCCGATTCCAGTAATCAATAGATTTGCGCTTCTGGCCCGTTCGAACACGGTCGCAATGCTCGAGTCGCTGCAGAAGGCCTTTCTCGCCTGAACGCTGCCGGCGAGCGCGGGCGCCGGTATGATGTAACCGCGGCCCCCGACCCACGCGGCAAGCCGCTGGGTCAGGAAAGTAATATGCTCGGTGTCATTGGCGTCGCCAAGTCCGCCAAATCCCTGAATGACGGCAATGTTTCTGACATTGGGCCGCGGATGATGGTACAAGGCATCGATAGTCGCACCGATCGTGCCGCCCCATGTGACGGCGATTCTGTCCTGGGAGCGTATTACGCGGCATAGATACTGGGCGGCCGCGGCAGCAAGCTCCAGGGTCACTACGTCGCGCTTGTCATAGTTTTCCGTTTCAGTGACGACGGCGTCTTTTAACCCGTACCTCTCCTCCAGAGCCATTTCCAAGTCCTGGAACGCATCCGCTGTCGGCTTTATGAGTATGTGCACAACGCCGGTCTCCCTGGACTTTCGCAGGAGTCTCTGGACCTTCTGCCTGGACATTCCAACGCGGGCGGCGATCTGCGCCTGCGTCATCTCGTGCTGGTAATACATCCGCGCCATTTTCACAAGAAGACGCGTCTCATCTATCTGGGCCATCGGCCTACCCCCAAGAATATCCTCACCTTCGCCAGCAGAATCTCACAAAGGCGTCATACCAGTAACTTGTGCGCTTTTTCCAGTTCGGACGGGATGTCTATTTTCTGCGGGCACTTTGCGACACAAGCACCGCACTGGGTGCAGAATGTCGCGTCCTTGAAGCTATCGTACGGCCACTCTCTGGCGAATTTGGCATACTCCGCCCGGGAGCCGTCAACAAGGCCGTAAACCCTTGCGGCATTGGCCAGGGCAAATACCGCGAAGATGCCCACGCCCTGAGGGCACGGCATGCAGTAGCGGCATCCGGTGCAGAGAGATTCGGCGGCGGTTTTGAACTTCGCGAGTTCCTTCTCGACGACTTTCATCTCTGCGGGGGTCAACGGCTTGGCCGTCTCGGCGATTTTCCTGTTCTGCTCGACGTCGAGGCTTTTGGTCATGCCCGATATCGCGCAGGTGACGTTTGGGTTGGAGAGGACGAAGCGGAACGCCACCTCGGCTGCGGCGTCGGTCGCGGCGTCGCCGAAGAGGTCGCTCAAGACTTTTGACTCGGTGCCGAGGATGCCGCCGTAGAGCGGGCCCATCACAATGACGCCAATTCCAAGGCGTCCGGCCTCTTCTATGACCGGCTCGTTTACGCGGTTCAAGAGGTTGTACTGAAGGGTGACCGCCTCGAACTCTCCGGTACGCAGAAGGGCTATCTGGTTTTCCGGCTTGTCATGAGAAGTGAAACCGAGGTGCCGTATGAGCCCTTCGTCCATGGCCTTGCGAATGCCTTCGAGAGTGCCGCCCTTCTTCGCGGCGATTTCGTGATAGTCCTTGAGCGGCAGGCTCCACAACTGGTAGAAGTCCAGATAGTCGACCTGGAGTTTCCTGAGGCTTTCGTCAATCGTGGTTCGCACGGTGTCGGCGGTCAGAAAATCGTCGGCGGACGACTTGGTCGAGATGTAGATGCTGTCGCGAGGGATGCCATTGAGGCCTTCGCCGATTTTGGTCTCGCTTGTAGAACTGCAATAGCGGTGCGACGTCTCGAAGTAATTGAACCCTGCCTCGGCAGCCTCGCGCACGAGGTCCGCCCAGTACTTCTCGTCCTTTCCATGGAGCCGCATGCCACCGAAACCTATCACGGTGAAGTCCAGTCCGGTCCGTCCGCATGTCCTTTTCTGCATGTGTGTCCTTTCCTTTCGCCACCTTGTTATTTGTTACTGGAGTATGCCGTGCGCCTTTTTGAGTTCGGCAGGGATGTCGATACCTTGCGGGCATTTGGGAAGACATGCGCCGCATTCGGTGCAATGCGAGGCGTCCTTGTATTCGTCGTAGGGCCATTCGTCGCCGAACATGGCGTAATCCCTTTTCGACCCTTCGACAATCCCGTATATGCGCGAGGCGTTTGCAAGTTTGAACACTGCGGGAATCCCAACTCCCTGGGGGCAGGGCATGCAATAGCCGCAGCCGGTGCAGAGTTTGTCAGAGACGGACTTAAACTTCCGGAGCACTTTGTCTACTTCCTGCCTCTCCGGAGGCGAGAGCGGTTTGAGGTTGGAGGCGATCCGCACGTTGTCGGCAATCTCCTTCGGACCCATCATGCCACTTATGGCGCACGTCACGGCGGGGTTGGACAGGACGAAACGAAACGAGGCCTCCGCAGTGGTCTTTATGTCGTCGCCGCCGAGAAGGCCCTTCAGGACGTCGGACTCAAATCCCAGTAGCCCGCCATGAAGGGGGCCCATCACAACAACGCCAATACCAAGTTTGCAGGCTTCGGCTATGGCAGGTTCGTTTTCGCGCTCGATGATATTGTAGATAATCGTCATCGACTCAAACTCACATGTGCGCAGGAGGTTTATCATGTTTTCCGGCGTGTCGTGACAGGTAAACCCGAGGTGGCGGATGAGCCCCTCGTCCATCGCCTTTCGAACGCCTTCGAGGGGGCCGCCTTTCTTGACGGCGATTTCGTTAAAATCCACCCATCTCAGTCCCCAGAACTGATAGAAATCGAGGTAATCCATCTGAAGACGCTTGAGACTCTCGTCGATTGTCGCGCGGACGGCGTCGGCGGTGGGATAGGCCTTGCAGCCGCACTTGGTCGAGACGTACACCTTGTCGCGGGGAAAGCCCTTGAGCCCTTCGCCGATTTTTATCTCGCTTGTCGAACTGCAATAGCGGTTGGACGTCTCGAAGTAATTGAAGCCGGCCTCGGCGACCGCGCGGACGTGCCGCGCCCAAGGGGCAGTGTCGTCGCCGTGCATTCTCATGCCGCCGAAACTAATGGCGGTAAAGTCCAGTCCAGTTTCCCCACAAGGTCTCTTCTGCATGTTGTCTCACCTGTCCCAGTTTTAACGCCATAGTAGAAACTGCTTACGCTGTTGTCGATTCCGCTGGAAGCGGCGTCATTTCAAGAGTTCGTGCGCACGTTTCAGAGCCTGGGGCACGTCTATCCCCTGGGGGCAGCGCTCTACGCAGTGGCCGCACTCTATGCAAGGGGCCTGTCCTCCGGAGTCGGTCCAACCTTTTGCAAACGCCGCGTATTGCCGCCGGGCCTCATCCACGAGCCCGAGGAGTCTCGCGGCGTTGGCGAGCGTCAGGACGCCGGGGATCCATATATCCTGCGGGCATGGCATGCAATACTCACAGAGCGTGCAGACCTTGCCGTTTGACGCCTGGAAGTCCTCGAATACCTTTACGAGCGCCGCGAGGTGGGCGCCGGCAAGGGGCTTTATGTTTTCAGCGATGGCCTTGTCGGCTTTAACGTCGTCGGACGAAGTGATGCCGGAGATGGCGCATGTGACATGAGGATTGGTCAGGACGAACCTCATCGCGACCTCGGCCGCGGATATCCCCGCGCCGAGTCTCACGAGGCTCTCGAAAAGCGGCGACTGCGCGGCGAGGATGCCTCCGTGAAGCGGGCCCATCGCTATGACGCCGATGCCCCTGCGGCCGGCCTCTTCGATGACGCTCTCGGTTGTGCGATTTATGAGGTTGTACTGCAGGGTGACGACCTCGAACTCGCCGGTGGCCAGGAGTTTTATCATGTTCTCTGGCGTGTCGTGCGTCGTAATGCCAAGGTGGCGGATGAGACCGTCGTCCATAGCCTTGCGGATGCCTTCGAGCGTGCCACCCTTTCTGGCGGCTATGTTCTCGAACTCGTGGAGTTTGGTATCCCACAGGTGGTAGAAGTCTACATAATCGACCTGGAGGCGCTTGAGACTTTCATCAATCGCACGACGCACGTCGTCGGCGCCGGGTTCGTCCCTGGGGGCGGATTTGGTCGAGATGTAGACTCTGTCGCGAAAGCCTTTCAGTCCCGCGCCAATCTTTTCTTCGCTTGTGGAGTTGCAGTATCTGTGCGAGGTCTCGAAGTAGTTGAAACCGGCCTCGGCGGCCTCGGCCACAATATCGGCCCAATACTTCGTATCCTTGCCATGAAGCCGCATCGCGCCGAAGCCTACGACGCCAAGGTCAAGCCCGGTACGGCCACAACGTCTTTTCTGCATCGAGGTGCTCCAACGTGGTTGTCTATTTGCCGATAGCCTTCACAAGGGCCGCGCCGGCCTTGCGGATTTCATCAACGGTCTCTCCTGCGGGAGCCTCCTGGCTCAGCACACAGGGGGCAACGAGTTTCAAGCCTATGGATTTCATAAGTTCCTCGAACGGCTTTTTTATTCTGGCACCGCCGCCGTGACTCGAGAAACAGAGGCCCGGCCTGCCGGAGAGGAGTGATTTTATCGAGAGGGCCTCGTCGAAGATGACCTTCACATAGCCAGCCGGGTATGAGAAGTAGTCCGGCGAGCCGATGGCGATCGCGTCGGCGGCCTTGAGGTCGTCGTTTGTCGTGTCCTGTGCGCTTTTGGAGACGACATCACCGCCGGCGGCCTTTACGGCATCGGCCAGAATGTGCGCCATAGCCTGGGTATTTCCCGACTTGCTGTAGCAACAGATGAGCACCGTTGACATCTTGCTCTCCTTTCTCCCGGGACCGCGCCACACCGTATTCACCTATCGGCGGCGTCAAGCAGTGCAAGCAGTTCTTTGAGCCGATTGATAATCGGCAGCGAGTTGGGGCACTTGCCTTCGCAAATGCCGCATTCAATGCAACTCTCCAGCTGGGTGGTTTCGCGCAGTTTCTTTCGGGCGGATTTATTCCACTGGGCGAAATCGAGGTCGTAGAGTTTCCAGTAGTTCCAGTTGAGCATTGCATGGGGGATATTGACACCCTGCGGGCACGGCATACAGTAGCCGCAGGTGGTGCAGAACTTTCCGCCGAGTCTGCCAAAATCCTCGCCGCGGGAGGCGGCGGTCGCTTCGGTCGGCATGAAATCTCCAGCTGCGGCATCCTCCTCCATTTCCTGGGGGCTTTTGGCGCCGCATATACACGTCGTCACGTTTGGATTGGCCAGGAGGAACGAGAGCGCGCTCATGATGTGCGGCCTCGGCCGACGGGCGCGCGAGGACCCTCGCGGCGTCCGCGCGAGGAGCCCCCCGGCAAGCGGGTTCATCACGACGACCCCTACCGCGTGTTCACCGGCAAAGTCGATAATCTCCTCGTATTCGCGCTGCGCCATATTGTGGGAAATCGTTACAAGTTCGAACTCCCCACACGTGACCATCTCCCGGACAAGCGGGAGCGGGGCATGAGTCGTGATGCCGATGTGGTCGATGAGGCCTTCCGCCTTCGCCTTTTTCGCGCCGTCGAGCTCGCCGCCCTTTTTCATGACGCCGTGCCAGTCTTCCTTGTTGCAGATATACCACATGTGGTAGAAATCGATGTGGTCCACGTCGAGGCGCTTCATCGACTTTTCGATTGCCTTGTAAAGGCCGGGGACATCGGGGGCGTCGCTGGGGTGGACCTTGGTGGAAAGGTAGACCTTATCACGGAGCCCCTTTATGGCGCGGCCTATTTTGATCTCGCTGTCGCCA
>CALMGO010000225.1 GCA_937863625.1 uncultured bacterium | reverse complement strand
GCTTGACGAAATCGAAAGCGGCAGGCGGGATGAGGGAATAGCATTCCTGAGGCTGTTGGCGACCGATTACGCGACCACAGAGGGCGGCATCAAAGCAGCGCTCGTGTTGAAGGAACTCACGGGGGAGGACCTTCTTGCACCTTTGCCCGTCTCCGACGGACCCGCCGCTGAAGGGCAGGGAGCCCCGGAGACGCCCTCAACTCCTTAGTGCTTACGCCGACCCCACGTAGGGATTGGACTCTCTCTCAATGCCTACCTTTGTCCAGATGCCGTGCCCGGGGTACACGAGCGTGTCGTCCTGAAGGGTGAGAATTTTGTCGGCTATGCCCGCCAGGAGCAGGCCGTGGTTGCCCCCTGGGAAGTCAGTCCTTCCTATACTGCCCGCAAAGAGCGTGTCTCCGCTGAATACACAGTCCGGCTTGAACGAGGGTACAAGACATATGGACCCGGGGCTGTGACCGGGGACATGCTCGACCGCGAAAGTGATACCCGCCGCTACAAGCTCGGTATTTCCATGGAGAGTCACGTCTGCCGGAGGGCTCGTCTGGTCGTAGCCGAAGGCACGCGAAAGATTTGCATTTGCGTCGGTAAGCATATTGGCATCGCGACCATGGATGCATATCCTGGCGCTTGGGAAAGCGCCTTTCAAATCACCGTTTGCCGCTATGTGATCAGCATGCCCATGTGTGTTGATGATATGAGTTACGATGAGGCGCCTCTTTGCCAGAAGAGCGATTATCTCCTCGGCATCGGCGCCGGGGTCTATGACGACGGCCTCGGCCCCGGGACCTGGATAGACGATGTAGGTATTTACCTGGAACGGCCCGACGACAAGGGTCTCGATAATCAAGAGCGTTTCCCTTCTAATTAATGGGGGCACGCAGAAGGAAAGGGTCTGGCAGCTCTATTCTGCGTGCCCAAGCGGGTTGGGCGTCAAGGGTGGGACTTGCGCCGCTGCCCGCCGGGAAAGATATTAAACTACTTGAAACGCCGAGTCAAAGCAAATTCCATGTGCGAATCAAGGAAATCGCCGCTCCGGAAGGAGACCTGAGAGCCGTTGCCGGTCATGTCCCGAGGTACTCTCTGATGTGTGGCAGAATGCTCGGTTCTTCGTTGTCCGGCCAGAGGCCGACAATCTTGCGCTCACGCTCGGCGCTCTCGACGGAGTCGCTCGCATGGGCGCCGTTCTTCATGAGGTCAAAGCCGAAATCGCTGCGGACGGTGCCTTCTGCGGCCTTTGAGGGGTCGGTCGAGCCCAACCTGTCGCGAATCTTCGCAATCGCGTCTATGCCCCTGTAGAGAAGAGCCAACGCCTTTACCGTGCCGGGGGCGCTGCGCTCTTCTGGACTGGTGATGGTGCGCGATGAGCGTCCGCTCATGTATTCCACTATCCTGTCAAACTCAAACTGCGCGTTTTCTTCCTTAAGCACGTCCGCCATGGCTGAAATCTGATCGGTGGTAATCGTAAAGCCGAATGACCCCTGCACTCGCGCCGCAAGGGCTCTCTCGACATTGCTTTTGAGCCTTTGGACAAACATTGCTCTAAGGGGACCGTAAAACTCCTCCGCCTGAGCTACACTCAAACGCAGGAGCTTCGCCCCCACTACATAAAGACCGGTCTTGGAGAAAATATCGATAATATTGCCGGGTTTAGCACTTCGGCGTTTGAAGGCGTCGGGCTTTATTATGACGAGTGTCGTCTCGGGCTTCTCTTCCGGCTTGAACCTAACGGCCTTTTCTATGATCCCACCGTCGCTTTTGGCGAAGTCGGCGAGAATTTGGAGCTGTTTCCTGTTGCTCCTGAGGTCGGTGCCGGTAAGAACCGCAGGCTCGAACATCTCGACTTTCCCATCGCGCCCCACGAGATAGTCGCCATAGGTTCCGCGAACACTGTCGCCTTGAACGTTGGAAGTGAACGAGCCGACGACGTCGCGGCGCAGCGTCTCGACCGCGTTTTCGCCTTTGAACAGGAGCAGGAAAGTACGGTTGGAGATGCCGAGACGGTTGTCTCGGCGGAAGTAGTCGTTGAGGTAGTTCACGAGCAGGTGTTCGGCTTCGGGGTCAAGGTGTTGCTCTTTTATCGTCTCAACATAGCGATCGACGAAGGCGTCGTTCGGCCAGTACATCCGTGCTCCGACAAACTCAAGGTCCGTCAGAAGAAGAAGGCGGCTTATTATGCCTCCGGTGCGGCTCTTGAGCAGACTGTAAGGTGTAATAAGTACGTAAGCGAGTTCCGTGCTCATTAGGTGTCTCCCGGTCTTTTGTGGCTTTTGGACAGTGATTTCACATTATTGAGCCTCATTAGTCAAGTGAAAACGGGCTGCGGCGCGGCGCCGGGCTTTCTTGACACGGCAAAATAAGTGAATATACTATGTTTTTCCACAGTTTTCTCATTACGCAAAGGGAGCGGCATTCGACTTATGGCAAAAGGCAATAAAGTAGCCCGACAGCACATGCATGAGCGTCCCGTAAGCCAGCGTGCCTCTGATTTCGGCGAGGTGCCTCAGGGCTACACATCCGAGCAGGCCATGGCTGAGGCGTCGCGGTGTCTCCAATGCCGCAAGGCCGCCTGCGTTGACGGCTGCCCTGTAAGTATCAAGATCCCGGAATTCGTCAAACTGATTGCCGAGGGGCATTTTCTGGAGGCGGCGGCCAAGCTCAAGGAAGAGACGGCGCTTCCCGCAGTCTGTGGGCGAGTGTGCCCTCAGGAGACCCAGTGCGAGAAGACATGCGTACTCGCCAAAATGGGGGAACCGGTTGCGATTGGCACCCTTGAACGGTTTGCGGCCGACTACGAGCGAGAAAACGTCGGGAAATCGCAGGTGACGCTGCCGGAACCGTCCGGGTACAGTGTTGCCGTCGTTGGGGCCGGCCCGGCGGGGCTGACTGCCGCCGGCGAGCTTGCCAAGATGGGGCACCGCGTGGTTGTCTTTGAGGCGCTTCACGAGGCCGGCGGCGTTCTCATGTACGGCATTCCTGAATTTCGCCTGCCAAAGGCGATTGTCCAGGCGGAGGTCAAGGGTCTCAGGGAACTCGGCGTCGAGATAGTGACCGATTTCCCGATTGGAATGGCCCGGACGATAAATGAGCTTTTCGAAGATGGTTTTAACGCGATATTTGTTGGTTCGGGTGCCGGTCTGCCGCAGTTCATGGGTATCCCTGGCGAGAATTTCGTAGGGGTGTTAAGCGCCAACGAATACCTGACGCGCGTGAACCTTATGAAGGCGTACAGGCCGGACAGCCCGACGCCGGTCCTCGTGGGCTCGCACACCGTGGTGTTTGGCGGCGGCAATGTCGCAATGGACTCCGCACGCACTGCGCTTCGCATGGGCGGCGGCGCGGTGACGATAGTCTACCGGCGAAGCCGCGCGGAGATGCCCGCGCGGGTCGAGGAAGTCCGCCACGGTGAAGAGGAAGGCATCGCCTTTGAGTTGCTTACAAATCCCGTTGAGATTCTTGGCAACGAGCACGGCCGCGTCGTGGGCGTGCGATGCATACGGATGGAACTTGGTGAAGTGGACGCCAGCGGGCGCCGCCGCCCGGTGCCGGTTCCGGGAACCGAGTTTACGATTGCCGCGGACCTCGTTATAGTGGCGATAGGCAATAGGCCCAATCCGATCATCAGCAAGAGCACTAAGGGCCTCGAAACGACCTCATGGGGCGGCCTCATGGCCGACAAAGAGACGGGCGCCACGAGCGTGCCGGGCGTTTTCGCAGGGGGCGATATAGTAACCGGCGCGGCGACGGTGATTGAGGCTATGGGAGCCGGCAAGACCGCTTCTAAGGCGATTGATGGATACCTCCGGAGCGGCAAGCCCGCGACGGGAGTGGCAAAGGTCT
>CALMGO010000224.1 GCA_937863625.1 uncultured bacterium | reverse complement strand
TAAAGACGACTATCGTATCGTCGGCAAGGCCTTTCTCGGCCAGTTTCGCCATGACCCTCCCGACGCAGTCGTCGATAAGCGCGACCATGCCGTGCGTATGCGCCACCACCTGGTTATACGCCGCGCCGGCAAAGTCAGCGAAATAATGTGACCCTCCATCCTTCGGGAAAGGATTGCCCCGCATCGCGTCGCGATATGGCCGCGGCTTTGTGTCGTTCTCCCCCTCCACCGCGTGAGGCGCGTCAAATTCCACCCCGTCAAACATCGTGTTGTACGGCGCGGGAGGTGTAAACGGATGATGAGGGTCTGGAAATGACACGTTGAGAAAGAACGGCTTCTCGCCCGCGTCATCTAAGAACTCAACCGCCCTGTCCGCCACCCAAGTCGAATGGTACGCTTCGAGCGGGATATTGGATTTCCACGAGAGAAACTGCATGTACTTCTCGTCGCTCTGCGCGTTGTCGGGGCCGATCTTAATGTCAGGGAAGTTCTTCGCCCGCCATCTCCCATAGAGCCCCCCTACCCCTTCGCCGTGCGCGGTCGTGAGTTGAACCTCCTCAAACCCGTAGTACGGCCCGCGCCAGTCGTCGAGTTTTCCGCTTTCCCATCGCGCCATGCTCTCCATCGACGAATCGCCTTCGTAGGATTTGTATGTCTGGAAATGCAGTTTGCCGATGCTTGCCGTGCGGTATCCGTTTCGCCTCAAAACCTCCGGCATCGTCAGTTCGTCCTCGCCAAGAAATATCCCGTTATCAAGCACTCTGTGCGCGAGCGTATACCGCCCCGTGATAAACGACGCCCTGCTCGGCATGCATACAGGGTTGGCCGCGATGTGATTGGTATAGAGCACTCCCCGTCCGGCCAGCGCGTCTATATGATGCGTATGCGCAAACCGGTTGCCCATGCAGCCGAGACTGTCTGCGCGCTGCTGGTCGGTGTAAAATACAATGACGTTCTTTCGCTTTGCGTCACTCATCTGCGACTGCCTTTCGCGTACCGGGGCCTCGTCCAGCACATGAGTCTATGCCTCCCGCCCCTCACATTCAAGCATCATGTTGTTCTGTTGTACATAGTGTGGCACTGGTGGCTTGCCACCAGTGGATTTCGTCGACTGCGCACAATTGCCCTCCCTCCACAGGGAGACATCATTCCCGCAATAGAGTTGCATCCGGTTTGATTCTCTGCGATAATCCGCCCCGATTCGCCGGAACATTATCCTTCTACCCGCGTACTAAGAAGACATGAAGAAAATTCGCCTCACGCTCAAGGTCCGCATAATAATCGCCGTCGTCGCGATAGCCGCGATTCATGCTGCGTTTACGTTCATACCCCCCTGGTGGGACGCACGCCCCCGCTTTTATCCCGACGCATGGGCCGAGGCCGACTCCATACTCCGCGAAGAGGTCGGCAACGCAGCCGTCGACAAGGGGCTATTCTTCATACCGAAAGACAAGGTCCGCGCACCTCGCAATCTGGAAATCACGCTCACGTCCAATCTCCCGCCTCAGAACGACACTTTGTCTGACTCGTGCCTCGTTTGCGGCGACACGGTATATCTTGGAAACGCACAGCGCCTTGCCAGGGTCAGCCCGGAGAAAGCGCGCCATGTAGTGGCCGTGTTTGCCTATCTGCGCAACGTGGTCGCCGCGGATCAAGGTGAGCCTCCGGAAATCGACTCTACTTCTTTCTTCTACAGGTTGAAAGAAGACTCCTTCGTGCGCGCCAAAGATGATGACGGTGAACGCACTCTTGTTGCGGCGGTCAGGGTTCACTCGGGGCTTCGCTACTGTGAGCGACTGCAGAACGGCGCGCTGCCCCTTCTCGATCAAGACGAGGAGATCGGCCGATTGGCATACGCTCTCCTGCAGGAGGTCATACCGCCCCGTACGAGTTTCCAGGAGAGCCTCGCAGAAACCGCCACAGACCTCCTCGACGAATCCCCTTGCCTTGACGCCGTCGACCTCCTGAAAAGGATGATTAGTATTCAGGACGCCCGGGACTCGGCCAGCCGTCGCGACTGGCTGCGCCGCATCCCCGTAATAGGCAGGCTCTTCGCCGGGCCACGGGAGGATTACGACATACCGAGCGCGGACTATGTGCTGACCACGACACTCGCCCTCGGCGGCAAGTCGCCGCAGGAGCGCGTCGACTTTGCCTTGAACCTTCTCTTTGGCGAGGAGAAGCCGTCTGATGAGTTAGAGAACTTCCGCCCCGTCTGCTACCTCGTCCAGAACTGGCCGGATGCGTTCCGCGAGCGCGTCATAAAAGAGTGGCCGGGCCTTACGCCAGAAGACCGTGGTGGCTACTTCCGCTGCATCAACCAGTGCGGCACCGGCATCGAGGCGATTGCAGCGTTGGTAGTTGCGGAAGACGATGAGCACTTGCGAGCCAAGGCGGGCTGCGTGCTCTGCAAGACCACCGGCGAATCACGCTTTCTCGACGAATGCATCGGCCTCATGCCGCTCTGGGACAAATCCGACCCCTCAAAGGACTTTGAATGGACCACGGAGTGTGAGTCTTTGAGGGATCTCTACAAAGAAGACCGCACACTGAAGGCAATCCCGGATTACTTCTCAAAAGCGTGGCTTTCGCTGCCCCAAACGTCAAAGAACAAAGATGTGCTTCGGCATCTCCCAATTGAAAGCTGCTTCACGACACTCACGCTGGCGGGACGACCAGATACTTTAAGCGCTGCCGTAGAGATACTGGATGTCTACGCGGACCCGCCTGTTTCTTCCCCCGATACCCAGTTCTGCGGCGGCGTCTACAGGTACAACTCCATCGAGCTCTTCTCCGAAGATACCTACGAGATGCTCGTGGAGACTGCTGACCCCGCCTGCATAGACGCAATGCTCGCCTATCTCCAGAAAGACCCGTCATGTCTCATGGGCCGAATGCGGGAAGCTTATACCAACATCCTCGCCAAAAGAGGCGACATGAGAGTCCTGCCCCTTATCGAACAGGCGGTCCTGGCCGCCGGCCCTGTCAAGGAGCCTGAGGCAAAGGCGACCGACGATATCGAGTCCAACGCCTATCTCTATTACGGCGGTTACTCGTCTGATGATTATCAAAGAAGAAGTTACGTCAACTGGCTCTACCGCTCCGCCGCTGAAGTCCGCATCACAAACGCCCCCGACCCCCTCGCCCACCTTCTCGCCTCGACCGAAAAAGAGCGCACCTTCGCCGCAGCGCCCGCCGCGGAACTCCTCGCCGCAAGGTTCACGGAAAGCGAACTGCTCGCCCTTCTCGCCGACGACACATATGCCCCCATCCGCATGCACGTCTTCCTCGCGCTGTGTAACCGCCGCTATCTCGACAGGGAGGCCGCCACCGCTTCCGTCGCGCCTTGACACGCCGCGCCCCCCGCCGTATTATCGCCCTTTGAACACTCGCCACACCGAGGCATCGGAGATATCGTCATGATGATTGACATGCACACCCACATGAGAGCTGGCGGCGACTACGCAAAGCGCCTCGTCGATGCCGAAAAAGCCATCGGCGTCGACCGCTTCGTCACCTTCGGCGCAGGCCCCGGCGGTGATTGGGCCTCAAACGACGAAATCCTGAAAATCGCCGAGCAGTTCCCGGAGGTCATCCCCTTCGCCTACGTCCCGCTCGGCCACGTCACCCCTGATGGACTCACCGCGCTCGCAAAACGCGGCATGAAAGGCTTCAAATGCATCAACCCCACGCGCCCCTATAACGACGACTCATTTCTCCCCGTCTACGCACGGATGGAGGAACTCGGCCTCCCGGTGTATTTCCACACCGGCATCGTCGGCCGGTTTGACGCCGGTCGCGACCTGGACATCGACACTTACCGCAACAAGGTGATTTTCCTCGACCGCATTGTGCGGCGTTTCCCCGACCTCACCGTTATTGCAGCCCATCTGGGCAATCCCGACTACGGCGAGGCGGGCATGATGATGCGCTGGCACCCCAATCTATACTTTGACCTCTCCGGCAGCACCTTAAAGAAAAAGAAGCCGCCCTTCTTCGAGGAACTCTTCTGGTGGCATGCGCCTCAGCCCACCGGCGGCAAACGCGTCCTCGGCTCATACTCCAACGACCCCTATGGCCGCGGCCCCTGGGAAAAAATCGTCTTCGGCAGCGACGTCGACCCAGAAAAGGTCGCCGAGCTAAAGGCCGACTATGACCGGCTTTTCGACGCGCTCGCCCTGTCCGACGACTTGCGCGCATCGATATTCGGCGGCGCCGCCGCCAGACTCCTCGGCTTTGAAAAGCCCTGGACGCCCGTAAACAGATAGTCAAATGCAGGAAGCCTGACGCACCGGACACATTGAGGAAACCACGGGAAACCGGGGACTGGCTCGAAGCCTGCGGAGGGTTTCCGCGTCTTGCAGGAAACTCGTGCATGTCCCCGCTTTCCCCTACGAAACCTTCTGAGGAGGCCATGATGGCAAAGGAATACGGTTTCGCAATCACAAGTATCGGCATGATCGCCGACTTTCACGCGCGCGCCATACAGGCCATGACCGGCGGGCGGCTCGTCGCCTGCTACTCGCGCCGCAGGGACGCCGTTGATACATTCGCCAAAAAGTACAACTGCAAACCCTACTACGACTTTCCGGAGTGGGAGATGGTTAGGCTTGAAGATATTATTGATAGCTTAGAAACTGGC
>CALMGO010000223.1 GCA_937863625.1 uncultured bacterium | reverse complement strand
TCCATCCTGGCGGTAAGGAGGGGTGTGGGAGAAGCAGGATGTCCCACGATAACAGCCGCGCTATCAGACAGTCTGATAGCGCGTTCTGAAGCCGGTTTGCCGATGACCGCAGATGACTCTCGCCGCGTCCACGAACCCGTAATGGTTCGCGAAGTCCTGGACGTCCTCTCGCCGTCTGCAGGGGAGCGGTTCCTCGACATGACGCTCGGCGTTGCAGGTCACGGTGTGGAAATAGCGTCCAGGCTCGGCCCCACGGGTCTTCTCGTCGGAATCGACCTTGATGCAGCGATCCTTGAAATAGCAAAGAAGCAGCTGTCGGGACCTGGTCTGGCCCCGTCCTGCGTTTTCCAAGGAAGTTTCCTCGATTGTCGCGAGGCCCTCGCAAGTGCGGGCCTCACGCGAGTCGATGGTATCCTCCTCGACCTTGGTGTGTCGTCGCTTCAACTCGACGACCCCGAGAGGGGCTTTTCCTTTGCCCACGACGGCCCCTTGGATATGCGCATGGACCCCCAGGGCACATCCCGCACCGCCGCGGACGTGGTCAATCTCGCGCCGCCCGACGAACTCGAGTATATCTTCCGCTCTTACGGAGAAGAGCGCTTCGCGCGGCGTATTGCCAGACGCATCGTGGAAACGCGGAGCGTCCGCAGGATTACCCGCACCGCCGAACTGGCCGACATCGTGAAACGCGCTTACGGTCGTCCCGGCAGGCAGCGGATACATCCTGCCACCAGGGTCTTCCAGGCTTTGCGAATTGAGGTAAATGACGAACTCAGGAATCTTGAAAGTGTGCTTGACATTGCGCCGGATCTGCTCGAGCCCGGAGGACGCATCGCGGTGATCGCATTCCACTCGCTCGAGGACAGGATAGTCAAGGAGGACTTCCGCAATCATGCGCGCTCTGGTGTCTACACCTTGCTGACGAAAAAGCCCCTCAGGGCGTCGCCCGGAGAGGTCGATTCGAACTCGAGGTCCAGAAGCGCCAAATTGCGGGCCGCAAAAAGGAGTGAGCAATGACGGTTAGAAGGTTGGTTGTCTGCATCCTCGCGGTTGTCGCCATCGCCATCGTGAGCATTTACCACCATGCGCTTGCAGTGAAGTACGGCTACGAACTTGCCCGACTCGAAAAACAGTCCTCCGAGTTGCGTGTTTCCATCGCTACGCTCGAGGGCCGGATCACGACGCTCGCAAGTCCCGCGAGGCTCAAGATCGAAAATGACAAGCTTCAGCTCGGTCTCGTCGGCCCCAGCAACTGGCAACAACCGCCGACCGCCGTCGCGTCTGTTGACGATAGCAGGAATGAATTCGATTTCGCCCGAAGATAAGCCGCGGGATACTATATAGATGATGGGGGTGCGCCTTGCAGTCACTTCACGATTCCACTCGCCTGCGGCTTCTTCTTGTCTTCTCCATTCTTGCTTTTGCCGGGCTCTGGGGTCGCCTCTTTCACCTGCAGGCGCTTAAGCACAGCAAGTTCGAATCGCTTGCCACCTCGCAGCACAGCGTCAAGGTCCCCATCCCCGCGGAGAGAGGCAGAATCTACGACCGAAAAGGCGAGATCCTCGCCATGAGTGTCCCGGGTTGTTCCGTATTTGCCAATCCCCGCGAAATAGAGGACCTTGCCGCCACCGCTTCCGCCCTGGCCGCCGTCCTCGACGTTGATCAGGACCAGATGTATCGATTGTTCTGTAACTTCTCCGAAAAACACTTCGTCTGGGTAAGGCGCCTCATTTCCCCCCAGCAGGAGGCCGCCGTTCGTGCCGCGCGACTCGACGGCGTCTACCTGCGTGAAGAGCCCAAGCGCCTTTTCCCTAACGGCACGCTTGCAGCCCACATTCTCGGATTCAGCGGCATCGATCAAGGCGGACTCTCCGGCATCGAATTTGCCCTCGACTCGCGCCTGAAGGGCGTCGATGGCAGCCGCGAGGAAGGTCGCGACGGCCTTGCCCGCGGCATATGCAGTCCAGCCGGAGACTTCTCCCCGGCCGTCAACGGCAACAGCGTCGTCCTCACTATCGACACCAATATTCAGGACTTCCTCGAAACCGCCCTTGACCGTTGCGCCCAGCAGTACTCCCCGCTTTCGGTCACCGGCATCGTCATGGACCCCAATTCCGGCGACATACTCGCCCTCTCACAGCGGCCGACATTCAACCCCAATTCCTTCGCCGACTACAAGCCTGAAGACTACCGCCTCCGTGCCGTCACCGACACCTTCGAGCCCGGCTCCATGTTTAAGCCCTTCGTGTTCGCCGCCGCGCTTGAGGAAAACCTCATCAGACTCGACGAAAATATCTTCTGCGGAAACGGCGTCTACAAGATCTCCAAACGCATCCTGCACGACCATCACCCCTATGGAGACCTCACTGCCGAAGAGTGTATCGTAAAATCTTCCAATATCGGCATGGCCAAGATCGGCCAGAGACTCGGCCCCTACAAGGCCTGCTCGTTTCTAAGCGCCTTCGGCTTCGGGCGTACCACGGGTGTCGGCTTCCCCTCTGAGGCCGCAGGCTCACTCACGCCCCCGCAGAAGTGGACTGACTACACCGTCACCAGCGTCCCCATGGGCCACGAGGTCTCCGTCACCGCCGTACAGATCGCCTCCGCCTTCTGCGCCGTTGCCAACGGCGGCTACGCCGTGCGCCCCCGCATAGTCCGCGGCATCCTTGCCCCCGACGGCACCGTTCTGGAAAAGCATATCGAACCCGAGATTATCCGCCAGGTCATGAGTCCCGAGACTTCGAAGGTAATGATTTCGCGCGTCCTGAGAAAAGTTGTCACCGAAGGCACCGGCCGCCTTGCTGACATCGACGAATACGAAATAGCAGGCAAGACCGGCACCGCTCAGAAACTTGTCGACGGCGTCTACTCTCACAACAAATATGTCTCGTCTTTCATCGCCGCCGGTCCCATCCAGGACCCCAGGCTTGTAGTCCTGATCGTGGTCAATGAGCCTTCCCGCGGCGCTTCGCTTTACGGCGGCACCGTCGCCGCGCCTCACTGCGCCGAAGTCCTCAAGGCCACTCTTGACTACATGTATATCGACGAGCGCCGGCGTTCGCGAACTGTCCACATGGCTTCGACCCAGGCCGCCCCGGCTCGCTCCGGTATTCAAAGGACCACGCACAATGCGCCTTAGAAACCTAATCTCTACTCTCGACGACCTCCAGGTCTTCAACTTCTCCGACCGCAATGTAACCGGCATCGCGTCCGATTCCCGGCAGGCTACTCCCGGTGTCATATTCGTAGCCGTAAAGGGCGCCGATGACGACGGCCACAAGTACATCTTTGACGCCATCTCCAGAGGCGCCAATGTCATCGTCACTCAGGAAAACGTCAACGTCCCCGCCGAGATATGCCTCATCGTCGCCGCCAATTCCCGACATGCCCTTGCGGTTATGGCCGATATCTTCTACGACCACCCCAGCCGCAAGGTAAAGGTGGTAGGTGTCACCGGCACCAACGGCAAAACTACCGTAACCTATTTTCTGCGTTCCATTTTCCAGGTCGCAGGCTCCAAGGTCGGCCTCATCGGCACCATAAATTATGAAATCGCCGGCCGAACCATCCCGGCTCCCAATACCACCCCCGGTGCCCTCGACGTCCAGCGCTATCTCGCCGAAATGGCCTCCGCCGGCGTCGAATACGCAGTCATGGAGGTTTCTTCTCATGCGCTCGACCAGTACCGCGTCGACGCCGTCGATTTCGCCTGCGGCATTTTCACCAACATCACTTCCGAGCACCTCGATTACCACAAGACCTTCGACGCCTACCTCACTGCCAAAGGGAAACTCTTCCGGTATCTTCCGCGCGAGAGCGTCGCTGTCCTCAATGCCGACGACCCCAATTCCGCCTCGCTTGCGCAGCGCACCAAGGCATCTGTTTTCTACTACGGCATGGAAAAGGAGTCTCCCTATTCCGCGCGGCTGCTCTCCATGGGTCTTGATGGTGCGAGCATTCGACTGAATACGCCTGCCGGTTCGGTGAGTATCCAGACGCCGCTCATCGGCGTGCACAACGTCTACAATATCCTTGCCGCCGCCGCCGCCGCTCACGCGATGGGTATACGGCTCGACGAGGTTGTCGCCGGCGTCTCGGCGCTTGACGTTGTTCCCGGCCGCCTCGAGCGCGTCGCCGAGGCGAAGACCTTCGCTGCCTTCGTCGACTACGCTCACACCGACGACGGACTCAGGAAAGTCCTCGCCTCGCTCAAGCCTCTCATCGACGGCCGCCTTATTCTCGTCTTTGGCTGTGGCGGCGACCGCGACCGTACAAAGCGCCCGCGCATGGGCGCCGTCGCACAGGAGCTTGCTGATATCATCCTCGTCACCAGCGACAACCCGCGAAGCGAGGACCCCCAGGCCATCATAGACGAGATCCTTGCCGGCGTGACCCCCTCCGACGATGTGTACTCCGAGCCCGACAGGAAGAAGGCCATCGAGGCTGCCTGTCGCCTCGCAGGCCCGGATGACGTAGTGCTTGTCGCCGGCAAAGGGCACGAGACCTACCAGAAGTTCAAGGACACTGTTATCCCCTTCGACGACAAGGCTGTCATCCGCGACTTCGTGAGGAGCAACCGACCGTGAAACCCACCACGGTGGAATCCGTCCGCCAGGCCGTTCGCGGCGCCATTGTCTGCGGCGCGCGGGATTCCTTTGTCACCGGCGTTTCCACCGACTCCAGAAATATCGCGCCCGGCGACCTATTCGTCGCCCTTATAGGTGACAAGTTTGACGGCCATGACTTCATAGACCAGGCCCTTGCCGCCGGCGCCTGCGGCGTGCTCTACTCGCGCGATTTTCCTATTTCCAAAGTCCACACGCGTAACGTCTGCCTCAAAGTCGCCGACACCCTCGTAGCCCTTGGCGACCTTGCGCGAGCCTACAGGCGGGCCATACCTGCCACTGTTGTCGCCGTCACCGGCTCTAACGGTAAGACCACCACCAAGGAAATGATCCGACATATCCTCGACGGCCGCCTCGAAACCGTTGCCAGTCCCGCTTCTTTCAACAATTTCATCGGCGTCCCGCTCACCCTCTTCAGGACAGATGTCTCTACGCGTGTCGCCGTCCTCGAAATGGGCACCAACCACCCCGGCGAAATCGCGCGCCTCGCAGAGATTGCCGCGCCGGATATTGGCGTCATTACCAACGTCGGACGTTCTCACCTTGAGGGATTCTCGACCATCGAAGGCGTTGCAGCCGCGAAAGCCGAGCTTCTCCACTCCCTCGCGCCCGGCGCCGTTGCCATCCTGAATGCAGACGACCCGCTTGTAATGAAAATGCGTACCATCGTTCCCGATCGTGTATTCACCTTCGGCCTCAGCGCGACCGCCGACGTGTTTGGCTCCAGGGTTGACCGTGACGAAAAGGGCTTCAGGTTCTTCATCAATGACGCCGTCCCCGCGCATCTTGCCGTCCCCGGCGCGCATAACGTCGCTAATGCCCTTGCCGCCGTAGCCGTCTGCCGCCGCCTCGGCCTTGACCTCAACTATATCGCCGGCAGGCTTGAGAGCTTCTCGCTACCGCCTATGCGCCTTCAGGAGCATCTCTTCCACGGTGCGCTCATAATAAACGATTCCTACAATGCAAACCCCGAGTCGATGGCCCGTGCCATTGATGAACTGGCCGCCAGTAAGGCCGCCAGGCGCTTCTTTGTCTTCGCCGACATGCTGGAACTCGGCGCCCATTCAGCCGCGCTTCACCGCGAACTCGGCGAAAAGGCTGCCGCCGCATCATTCGACTTCTACTGGGCTGTCGGTTCCGAGGCCGGGCGCGCCGTAAAATCTGCCGTCGCCGCCGGCGTCCACAAGGACCGCGCAAGATTCTTCGACTCCATAAAAGACCTCGGTCTCGCCCTGGTCGCGGAAATAAAAGACGGCGACGTCGTCCTCGTCAAAGGTTCTCGTGCTATGGGTTTGGAGAGGGTGCTGGATTATCTCAAGTAGTCTTCAACTGAGGAGGCCCCGTCGGTGCTGTACAAACTGCTCTACGCGTTGCAGCCGCACTTCAACGCGCTCAACATATTCAGGTACCTCACCTTTCGCGCGGCCTTTGCCGCCATCACCGCCTTCCTTGTATGTATTGCCGTCGGCCCCTACTTCATAGCGCATTTGCGCCGCCGTAAGATAGGCGAACGAACCGATAAGACCGACGCCCCCTTTCTCGCCGATCTCCACAAGGATAAGGCTAATACTCCCACCATGGGCGGCGCGTTGATCGTCATAGCCGCCGTCGTCTCATCTTTCCTCTGGGCCGACCCTCTCAATTTCTACGTCCTCGTCGCCAACCTCTGCATGATCTACCTGTGTCTCGTCGGCTACGTCGATGACAATATCAAACTCACTCACCCTTCGAGTAAAGGTCTCACCTCTGGCGTCAAGTTTACCGCCCAGACGCTCCTTGCCGTCATAGTTGCTATTACCCTCCTCAATCATTACAAGGCCGGTAACGATCCTCAAGGCACTCTCCTCCAGCTGCCCTTCATCTCCATTGCAAAATTCCATTGGGCAATGCCGGCCGTGATTTTCGTCCCCTTTGTCGTGCTTGTCATCGTAGGTTCGTCCAACGCGGTAAACCTCACCGACGGCCTCGACGGTCTTGCCACCGGGTGCACGATCATGGTCACAGGCGCATTCGCCATACTCGCCTATGTCGTCGGACACGCCGTCTTCTCAAAATACCTCTTCATACAATACATCCCCGGTGCAGGCGAACTTGCGGTCTTCTGCTCGGCCCTTGCCGGCGCCACGCTCGGTTTCCTCTGGTTCAATTGCCACCCTGCCGAGGTCTTCATGGGCGACACCGGCTCGCTCCCGCTCGGCGGCGCTATAGGCTTTGTCGCTGTCGCCATCAAGCAGGAGTTTCTCCTCGTCATCATCGGCGGCATCTTCGTTGCCGAAGCGGCAAGCGTTATCATTCAGGTCTTGAACTATAAATGCACCAGGCGGCGAGTGTTTCGCTGCGCCCCGCTGCACCACCATTTTCAATTCGGCGGTTGGGCCGAGAGTAAGGTTACAATCCGCTTCTGGATCATCGCCGCCATTCTCGCCGCCTTCGGGCTGGCTACGCTCAAACTGAGGTAAAAGGAGGATGAAGTGTCTGTAAAGGCTGACGTGCCAAGGACTGTCATGATCGCCGCCGTCGTCGCGCTTCTCGGCGCAGGCGCTGTGATGATCTTCTCGACCACCGCCCGCGGTGACGGCCCGCTTGTCAGCCAGACTTTCGTCCGGCAGATGATATACGTCGCGATAGGTATCGCATGCGCATGTTTTCTGGCTCGTACCGACTACCGGCGTCTCATCCAGGCAAACCGATTCATCCTCGCCATCGCCGTTGTATTCCTCATCCTTGTACTCATCCCCGGCGTCGGCACCTTCGTAAACGGCGCCCGCAGGTGGCTCCGCATCGGGCCCGTAGGATTTCAGCCCTCCGAATTTGCCAAACTCGCCTGTCTGATCTTCCTCGCCGCCTTTCTCGGCGAAAGATACGACTCCGTACGCTCTTTCAGGAAATCCTTCCTTCCTGTCCTCGCCATCGTCGGTGTGACCTCTGCGCTCATCCTTGCAGAACCTGACATCGGCACTACCGCGCTCTTGTGCGCGGTCACCTGGATCGTCCTCTTTGTCGCCGGAGCCCGCCTTACGTTCCTTCTTGCGCCTGTACCGCTTGTTGTGCCGCTTGCTATCGTCCTTGCGCAGAAGGATTACGTCTGGCGTCGTCTCTCTGCATGGATTGATCCATGGCAAGACCCCTCCGGCACCGGCTACCATATTATCCAGTCGATGATCGCCGTCGGCTCCGGTGGCACCTGGGGCCGCGGTATGGGAGCCTCCACGCAGAAACTCTATTTCCTCCCGGAGGCCTCCAGCGATTTCATTTTCGCCGTCCTTGCTGAGGAACAGGGCCTCGTCGGCGCCACGGTCGTTATCTGTCTTTACGCCGCCTTCGTATGGGCCGGTATCGCCATCGCCCGCCGCGCCGCCGACCCCCAGGGGCGGCTTCTTGCCGTCGGGATTACGACCATGATAGGTCTCCAGGCGTTCATCAACATCGCCGTCGTCACCAAGGTGCTGCCCACAAAGGGCATCCCGCTCCCGTTCATCTCCGTCGGAGGATCCGCCGCAGTCTTCCTGCTCATGGGCGTCGGCCTCCTTTACAGTGTCGCGCGTTATTCCAATCCGACTCCTGACGAAGATTACGGGTAGTGCCATGCGCGTCGTATTTGCAGGCGGGGGTACTGGCGGGCACATCTACCCGGGTGTCGCCGTTGCCCGTGCGCTGCTTGCCATAGATGACTCGATCTCCGTCGAGTTCTGGGGTTCCGGACGAGCCCTCGAAACCGAGATCCTGGCCAAGGAGGGCTTCACCGCCCGCCACGTCGCCTCAGCGCCTCTTCCGGCTTCCTTGCTTGACGTCCCGCGCTTTTTCTATTCTCTCGCTGCGGGTTTCTACTCGTCATACCGTCTCCAAAAAGCGCTTCACGTCCGTGCCGTCGTAGGTCTCGGAGGGTTCTCTTCCTATGCCCCCGTCAGAGTCGCCGCGTCATTTGGCCTTCCTACTTTCCTCCTTGAGCAAAATGCCGTCCCCGGCTACGCCAACCGCCGCCTTGCAAACAG
>CALMGO010000222.1 GCA_937863625.1 uncultured bacterium | reverse complement strand
CGGGCAAAGGCAAAAACTGCAAGATTTGTCAGAGTGGTGTGGAAAATAGCGGCAGGAGAAAAAAGTGCCCGGGGAACCCGACCTAGCCGGACTCCTACCCGGTGGAGCCCGGACTATTGGGGGGACGTGGCCAGGTTGCCCCGGGGCGTCTTTTCAGTTATAAAATCATTTCTAAGAACCAGCGCACAATGTGCAACAAGAATTTTGACAGTCTAAGTAAATATACCCGCGTCGGAGCTTCCGGAGCGCGAAGAAACGCTTTTTATCTTCACGCGGTTACGTTCGATCTCGTCAATGATCGAGAGAAACCATCGCGCGGACTCATCGGTTGATGCGTCATGAACGGCACTGTGCAGGAGACTTACGAGCAGGGGCTCAGACCATTGGGAGGCCGGAACACCTGCACAGATACGCGTACGAAGCCCGCTATCGATGCAAGCCATTCTTTGTGATGGGTACTCGGGCATTTTAACAGCACTTTCCGCGCGAGCGGAGAGACAACACCGAACCCGCGCTTTACAGGCGCGGCGCATGAAGCGCCGCATACTCACCATTGTCAAAACTCATCTAACGAGGTCAAGCAAGTCGTATTTCAAATGGTCGAGAATTCTGGAGTCGCGGTGAATAACCATCCGCGTCACCTGCCCCTCCCAGACGGCAATCACAGTCGCAGCGACCCTGGCGGCTCTGGCACTTGGGAGGCCCTTGTCCGCCATCATGGCGGCACACCCATCTTCAAGAAGCGCAAGATGGCTGCCGACCGTTCCGGCCAGAGCGACGTCGGTATTGGCGACCTCCAAGCCTATGCTTCCAATCGGGCAGGCGAAGTCGGGCGCCAGCGGCGTCAGCAATTCGTATAGCATATCAATGAACTCGGGCAGATCTTTTACAGTAGCGGCCTGTTTCAGAAACCCTGCATACATGCACTTGTAGTGCTCCAGGACTCGTGATACAAGAGCGCTCTTATTGTCAAAGTAGAAGTGAAACGACCCCTTTGCCACACCACACTCAGCGGAGATACTGGAGACACTCGTGGTATAGTAGCCGCGCTCCCAGAAAAGCCTCGCGGCGCGGGAGACTATAAAGCGACGCTTGGAATCCGTTTCACAACTGCCACGGCACTTCTTTTCCCTGTCAGATATAATAGACCGGTCGTCTACAGAGTCAAGGATTTTTTGCGCGGCGCGTGAAGAAGCTTTGCGGCTCGTGTTTTTAACCTTGCGGCGCAAGAGCCCGGCCAAGTCGCGTTCCCAGGCATCCGGCTCGCGACGGGCAAGCTGGATGAGGTCATCTCTCAGTTGTGAGATAACCGTACGATCCCGGCTCAGGATCATCCTGAGGGCGTGGCCCTCGATGAGGGCCATCATTGTTCCGGCCCTGACAAAGGCGCTTTCAGGCGGCAGGCCCTGCGCGGCGAGGGCGGTTTCGAAGGCATTTTCGACGTTTTTCATGCCGCGCGCCACATGGAGCAGTAGGCGGCGGTTGCCATGCGCGAACTCTATGCCAAGGTTCGCAACGGGGGTGGCGGGCTTGGCTGCGCCGAAGAACTTCTGGAGCATCGCGTCTACGCCATCGGCCCATTTTGGCGTGGAGAAAGCGTCACGTGCAAGAGAGGAGAAGGCCCGACCGAAATAATCGGAGACGGCCTCGCCGAGTTTTTCTTTTGATTTGAACCAGAAGTAGAAGGAGCCCCTGGAGACGCCGGAGGCGTCGAGGATATCTTGGATGCCTACCTGGTTGTAGCCTCTATTGCGGAAGAGTTCAGCAGCAGATGCAATGATCTTAGACCGGGTATCCTGCATATTCTTGTTCTTCATTCGTCCCCCTTTCCATAGCCCGTTCAATATAATAGACCGGTTGTCTACTGAAGTCAAGAAGTCTGCGGGTAAGGCGTCGACTTTTCACGGGGCGGGCTGTGGCGATTGCACAAACAGGATTAAGAGGTGCGGCAAAATGCGAGTTGGCGCTTGACGCGGTTGGGGCGGCTCATAGTATGCAGGGGAGATTTGACGGCGGCGGCGAGTGCCACGCCTGGCGGCAATCGAGAAGGGAGCACATGAATGGCGAAGACACAACCGATTACAACGATGATTGTAGGGCTGGGACGAATAGGCTGGGACCTTCACATCAAGCAGGCGGCGGCGAATCCTCATTTCAAGGTGACGGCGGCTGTGGACGCCCTGCCGGAGAGGCGCAAGGAGGCGGAGGAGACATTCGGCTGCGCGACATTTGCGACGCTGGAAGAGGCGCTCAAGGCGAATATCGCGGAACTGGCGGTCATCTGCACGAGGTCGGTCGACCACTGTCCGCACACGCTTGCCGCGCTCAAGGCGGGGTGTCACGTGTTTGTCGAAAAACCGGCGGCCATGTCGGTCAAGGAAATGGACAAGATGATCGCGGCGGCCAAGAAGGCCAAGAAGGTCCTGACGGTAAACCAGTCGGCGCGCGCCAATGTGGACCTGCGGTTTGTGCGCGAGACGATTGACTCGAAGATCCTCGGCAAGGTGTTCTGGATACGCGCGAGCACGCAGACTTTTTTCCGCCGCAACGACTGGCAGCAACTGAAGAAATTCGGCGGCGGATATCTCAACAACAACGGCGTGCACGCGATTGACGGCGCGCTGCGACTGATTGACAGCCCGGTGGAGAGCGTATGGGGCGACCTCAAGCATACGGTTACGGCAGGCGACGCGGATGACTGGCTGAAGGTCGTCCTGCGCGGCAAGAACGGACGCGTAATCGAGGTCGAGCAGTCGTACGCGTGCGCATTCCCGCAGCCAAGGTGGCTCGTGTGCGGGACGGCGGGATCGATGCAGATAACGGGCGAGGAAGCGACGATAAAGTTCTTTGACCCGAAGAAGGCGCCGAAGCTCACGGTCGTCACGACCGCCCCCGCAGGCAGGAAATACGGCAACGACGACCGCCTGCCGTGGGAAGAGAAGACAGTTCCGGTCAAGGCAACGAAGCCGTTCCCGGATTACTACGAGGAACTCTTTAAGGCAATCCGCAAGAAGAAGCAGCCGTTTGTGACGCCGGAAAGCGTCCGCGAGACGATATGGGCTCTCGACCAGGTACGCAAGTCGTCGCTCTGGAAATACTGAGCTACGCGGATATAGAGACACAAAGACGGGGATGGGGCCGGCGGTCTCATCCCTGTTTGATTTGGCATGACAAGCAGGGAATCATCCAAGAAAGGCGAGTTACTTGAAACCGAACAAACCTATAACAACGCTGGTGGCAGGACTCGGCCGGATAGGCTGGGAGTATCACATAGCAGCGGCGGCTAAGAACCCGCATTTTGCCGTGACGGCGGGGGTGGATATCGTGAGCGAACGCCGCAGGGAGTGCGAGGAGGTCTATGGCTGCAGGACCTTTGAAACAATCGATGAGGCGCTTGCCGCGAACGTGGCGGAACTGGCGGTCATCGCAACAAGGTCCATCGACCACTGCGAACATGCAGTAAAGGCGCTCGAAGCCGGGTGTCACGTTTTTGTGGATAAGCCGGCGGCGATGAACCTGGCAGAGATGGACCGGATGATAGACGCAGCGCGGCGAAATAAGAGGGTGCTGACGGTCAACCAGTCGCTACGGGCGCACAAGGACGTGCGGTTCATCCGCGAGGTAATCGACTCGGGAGTGCTGGGCAAAGTCTTCTGGATAAAGCGGGGGTTCGCGGGGAGTTTCTATCGGCGCAATGACTGGCAGATGGAGAAGCGCTACGGCGGCGGGGCATACAATAATCCAGGCGTGCACCTGACGGATGCAGTGCTCCAACTGGCCGACGCGCCCGTCCACGACGTGTGGGGAGACCTGAAGCGCACGGGGGCGTCGGCGGGCGACGCGGACGATTTCGCGCGGGTCAGCATCCGCACGGAGGACGGGAGACTCATAGAGTTTGCGACGACGTATACGACCGCTTTCGGGGAGCCGGAATGGCTAATATGCGGCAACTGCGGCTCGATGCAGATAGAGTCCCATAAGAGCACGACGGCGAGGCTGAAGTATTTCGACCCTGCAAAAGCGCCCAAGCGCGAACTGGAGGGACCGGTGCCGGCGGGACGTGAATATCGAATCCCGGAGGAACTGCCATGGGTTGAGGAGGAAGTGGCAATCGAGCCAAAGAAGCCTTACCCCGACTGGTATGACAACCTGTATGAGACGATTCGCAACGGCGCTACGCCGAATGTAACCGCAGAGTCGGCAAGAGAGACGATCAGGGTAATGGACGAAGCACGCAAGGCGTCGATCTGGAAGTACTGACCATCAAATAGAGGGGCCGCCGGTTCGCGGCCGGCGGCCCACATTTTGCGGCGAGGGGCGTCGTCGCACAGACGCTACCCCGCCCAAGCGTATCCCCGGAGAAGACGAGCGCTGGGCGCTTCGTTTCCTCATCTTAAGTCTACCACACAGGGCAAGAGGAAAAGGGCGTTTCGCGCGAAAAGGCCGGCCGGAGTTGGCAGGAGGCTATCTGCAGCGGCAAGTGAATTGGTGACAGACACTGCCGGAGGTGACGAGGTAGGTGGACAGTATAAATACTGTTCCCGAGGTATTAAGTGTCAGTCACCCATTTCACACAGTTGGCATTTGGAAGGGCCTTTTCGACAGAGCCGTGGCGCGCGTTTTTGTTTGCCATTCTGGAATGCCCTTGTAGATTGGGGGCTTTCACCGGAGCGGAACAAATCAAGGAGACTTCATAGATGGCGGCATTCCCATTCAAGGACGGCGATTTCGTCCTCTTTCAGGGCGCAAGTACAGTCGAATCAGGGCGTTACGATGACCCGAGCGGGCTGGGGTACGGCTTTGCGGGGATCATAAAGGGGCTGCTGGCGGGAGTGGCGCCGGGGGTGAGGGTAGAGGTCGTGAACCGCGGCATAAGCGGCAACAGGACTGTAGAGCTATTGGCGCGGTGGAAGGAAGACTGTCTGGACCTCGCGCCGACACACCTGTCTATTCACGTGGGGCTGAATGACCTTCTGAGGGAATTTGACGGGCAACCGGAGGAGACGGTGCGCCTGCCGGAATTTAAGGCAAACTACCGCAACCTCCTCGACCAGGCGAAGGGGGCGGGGATAGAGAGTCTCATCCTCATGGAACCGACGATGACCGACGTGGACCTTAATCATCCTTCAAACGCGGCGTGCGAAGAGTACAGCGTCGCGGTGGAGGAGATAGCGGGTGAGTACGGAGCGGTATTTGTCCCGGCAAGAAAGGCTCTCTTGGCGGCAATCGCACAGGGACCGTCGGTAGAATACTGGGTGCCCGACGGGAGGC
>CALMGO010000221.1 GCA_937863625.1 uncultured bacterium | reverse complement strand
GACCATCGCATCGAGGCCGACCGTATCCATGATATCGAGAGCCACTTTGGCTCCGTTATTCTCAAGGTGCGTGTGTACGTCGACCGCCGGAAACTTCGGGGCTACCTTGGCCATGGCAATTCCTTTCAAGTGCTTAAATGAGCCTTGTGTCAGCGATTCCCCTGAAGACACCTCCCTGTCAAATCTTAGATTGCATGCCGCCGCTGTCAACACCCTTGAAACGTGACCGTTGATAGCCGTAACTCGCCTCAGGCGTATTCCGTTAGGCCGTTGACAGTGCGCGTTAAGTGCATAGAATGACCGTTTCACGGACCATTTACCTTATATTCCAGCGAGGCGTTATGGCTAAGATAAAGAACCTTTTCGACACCGGCAAAGTGACCGTATTCGGTACGAAACGCAAGAGTATCTCCGAGCGCATCGCCGGGACGCTGGGCCTTACGGCCTATCCGGCATCTCTTGTCGCCGGCCCCGGCGGTGCGGCGCTTCTGGCTCGACAGGGAATAGAAAAAACACTCCTTGTAGCCTCCCCTGAAAAGAACGCACCCGGCTGGATTTGGGACTTCAAAGGAAGGAAGATTACCGCCGACATCGACGGCGCCGAGGTGTCGATTATCGTGTGCCCCCTGTCGCATGAGAACGCCGCGGCCCTGAGGAAGGCATTTCCCTATACGGTGCCGCGCACTTTCGGCCTCAAGACAGCCGCCGGGATGGGCGACCGGCTTGGAATAGGCACTCCTGGTCACATACACGCCGCAAGGGGCACGGGTATCGTGCCCTTTCTGGCGCAGCAATCCATCCGGGAAATGACCCGCACTCACCGCGAAGCCCGGCAAGTCATGGATGATGCCGCGTGGGGCGTATTCCAGGAGGGGTGGAATGAAGGATTCGGCAGCGACGCCGACCACCTCAAGACCACTGCCGATATTGACACCTGTATGGCCGCTGGTTTCACGATGTACACAGTAGACCCCGGCGACCACGCAAATAACGACGCGGATACCTGTGAGGTCGCGGCGCTTGCCGGCATGTTCGACGCGGTTAACTGGCCTGCGCTTGAGACTACCGTCCAGGATCTGCGACAGTCCTATCTCGCCCATGAAGTTCTCCTCGAAGGTGGGGCAAGGATATCGCCCACCGAAGAAGACCTCATGCGCGCCGCCGTCAAATACGGCGCGGCGGTGGCCCACACTGCCGCGATGTTCCGCTATCTCGCCGACAAGATGGGCGACAGGCCCTTCGAACTTGAGATGTCCGTCGACGAGACTGATACGCCCACGTCCACCTTCGAGCATTACTTCGTCGCCCGCGAACTCAAGCGCCTCGGCGTGAAATGGATCTCGCTCGCCCCGCGCTTTATCGGTGAGTTTGAGAAAGGCATCGACTACAAGGGAGACCTCAACGTCTTCAAGGCGTCCTTCGCCCAGCACGTGGCCGTCATGAAGACTCTCGGCCCCTACAAGATTTCCATCCATTCCGGAAGTGACAAATTCAGCATCTACCCGGTGATGGCCGAACTCGCAGGCGGCCTTGTTCACCTGAAGACAGCAGGTACGAGTTACCTCGAGGCCCTCCGGGTACTTGCCAGGCATACCCCGGACCTCTTTCGCGAGATTCTTGCCTTCGCGTTCGACCGTTACGAGGAGGACAAGAAGTCCTATCACGTCTCGGCCGACCTCGCCAAGGTGAAGCGCCCTGAAGTGCTGAGCGACAGGAGACTTGCAAGCGTCCTCGACATTAATGACGGCAGACAGTTGCTCCACGTCACATTCGGCTCGGTTTTGACGACCAGATCCGAAAGCGGCTACCTCTTCCGCGACAGGCTCATGGCCTCTCTTCGCGCGCATGAGGATGCATATTACGCAGTTCTGAAGAAACACCTCGGCAGGCACATTGCCCCCTTCGTGGGCGAATGATCTGATAACAGCACAAGGAGCAGGAAATGGCGAAAGCAACACTTGACAGTATGTTTGGCATTTCCGGTCGCGTAGCGGCCGTTACCGGCGGTGGCGGAGTTCTTTGCGGCACCATGGCCAAAGTGCTCGCCGACCTTGGCGTCAAGGTCGCCCTCATGGACATTCGCAAGGAGGCCGCCCAGGCCGTCGTGGACGAGATTACCTCTAAAGGTGGCACAGCGGTCGCCGTCGGATGTGACGTTCTCAAGAAGGAAAGCGTCCAGGCCGCCGAGGCTGAGGTCATCAAGGCCTTCGGCAAGGTCGACATACTCATTAACGGCGCAGGCGGTAACCATCCCAAGGCGACAACCACTGACGATATTAAATTCTGGGACCTGCCGCAGGACGCCTTCCAATGGGTCTTTAATCTCAATTTCATCGGCACGGTGCTGCCTTCGCAGGTCTTTGGAAAGACATTTGCCGCTCAGGACGCCGGCGATATTATCAATATCTCCTCGATGAGCGCATTCCGCCCCCTGACAAAGGTCGCCGCCTACAGCGCCGCCAAGGCTGCCATCTCCAATTTCACCCAGTGGCTGGCCGTCCACATCTCCCAGAACTACTCGACCAAGATCAAGGTAAACGCAATTGCGCCTGGATTCTTCATCACTGAGCAGAATCGTTACCTCCTCACCGACAAGGAAACCGGCGGCCTCACGCCGCGCGGCCAGAAGGTCATAGACCATACGCCCATGGGTATCTTCGGCG
>CALMGO010000220.1 GCA_937863625.1 uncultured bacterium | reverse complement strand
ATATCCCCGCGAAAAGGTACAATCTCCCAGGTGTATCCCGTGAGTATCCCTCTGAGGGGGGCTGGCTTCTCTTCTGCCAAAGGAGTAAGAAATGGTCCAAATGTATTACGATAAGGATGCTGATTTAGGCGTGCTTTCCGGCAAGACTATCGCCATCATCGGCTACGGCAGCCAGGGGCACGCGCAGGCGCAGAACCTCCGCGACTCCGGTGTAAACGTCATCGTCGCCGAGGTCGAAGGCTCGCCCAACTGGAAAACCGCCGAGGAACACGGTTTTAAGCCGACCACCGCGGCAAAGGCCGCCAAAAAGGCCGATTGGGTCCAGATGCTCGTCCCTGACGAGTTTCAGCCCGTCGTCTACCGCAAAGAACTCCGCCGATTCATGAAGCCCGGCAAAACATACGGCTGCAGCCACGGCTTCGCCATCCATTTCGGCACCGTAAAGCCCCCGGCCGACGTCGATATCGTCATGGTCGCCCCCAAAGGCCCCGGCCATCTCGTTCGCAGCGAGTTTGAAAAGGGCGGCGGTGTCCCCTGTCTCGTCGCCGTCAAGCAGGACGCCTCCGGCAACGCCAAAAAGATGGCCCTCGCCTATGCCAAGGGTATCGGCGGAGCGCGCGCAGGCGTCATCGAGACCACCTTTGACGAAGAGACCGAGACCGACCTCTTCGGCGAGCAGGCCGTCCTCTGCGGCGGTGTCGCCGAACTCATCAAGGCCGGGTTCGACACGCTCGTCGAGGCCGGTTATCAGCCCGAGATCGCATACTTCGAGTGCATGCACGAGATGAAGCTTATCGTCGACCTCTTCTATCAGGGCGGCCTCTCCTACATGAACTACAGCGTCTCCAATACCGCCGAGTACGGCGGCTTGACACGCGGACCCAGGGTCGTCGGCAAACAGTCGCGAAAGGCCATGCAGAAGATCCTCGCCGATGTGAAGTCCGGCAAATTCGCCCGCGAGTGGACCCGCGAAGCCAAAAGCGGCGGCGCGAATTTCAAGGCCCTCGAAGCCGCCGAGAAGAATATCCTCATCGAGAAAGTCGGCAGAAATCTCCGCCGCATGATGCCCTGGATTAAATCCAAGGAAGTCTAATTCGTTGTCGTGTGGCACTGGTGGCTTGCCCACCAGTGTGTATAACGCCAAAACTGATAGGGGCCGGTCACTCGACCGGCCCCTTCTCATTCACACACGATTTCTCTCGCTTGTCTATTCCACCACCGCGTCCGCCTCTCTATCCATGAGCGCACGTATCATCTCCACGAGCGCCTCGGCGTTCTCCGTATAAAACCTCATCCGCATCTCGCGCCCCATCGCCAGACCCAGCCATCCCCTTTGCCCCTTGTTCTCGCTTACGACTTCGAGGCACTTCCCCGCCACGCGTGATGACGCGACCCTGACCGACTTTATCGTTTCTCCGTCGCCCTTGGGCCCTTGGCCCGGAAACCACGCGGCGAATTCCCATATCAAACCCGGAATCACAAATGCCCTCAGCGCAAAACGCCTGTCCGTTATGTGAAACGTGCCCCTGCATACAAGCGGTATCGGAAAGAACCACTTGTACGTCAGCCCGGACTTAAACGTCATAAAGCCCACGCGCTGCCACAGAACTGTTTTCTCCCCCGGCAAAAACCCGCTCGGCAGGCCGTACTTGAGTGCGATTGCCATAAAGCGTCTCCTCCTTCATGCGACTTGCATCACGCTGACATATCATACCGCAATTCTCATCGGCTATTCTACCAATCCACCACAACTCCCTTGCTTGCCCGCGTCGAACTCGTAGTATTGATTTAACGAGTGCCGCCCCATAGAGGTGCTCTTGACGGTTTCTTCGCCCCTCAAAGGAGGACTCTTATGCCAAAGCGCGCTCCCGGAAAGACCGGGCCCCGCCAGGTGCAGCACTGGAAATCTCCCGCGCCCCGCCCCGGTTCATCAAATAGCGGCATCAGAAAGGGCGGCGCCGGTTCGAGAAAAGGAAAGTAGAAGTAGGGTGCGCTTTTTACCCGCCGTGGCGGGCAGCGCACTCGTGATTGTCGGCGCAGCAAATAGGGTAAGCCTTCTAACACTGAAATAGTCGGTTCCAGCCATAACATATCTGTACCGGGAGGTGGCCATGCTTTTCCCACGTGAGAGTTCCACACGCGACACGCGCGTCATCGGCGGCTTCTGGGAGTTCGCCAAGGACCCCAAAAATGTCGGCGTCAAAAAATCATGGTTCAACTCCCCTCCCGCCACGCGCCCCATCGGCGTTTCCGCCAACTACAACGAGCAGACCGAGGACGCCGAACTCTGGGAGTTCATCGGCCCCGTCTGGTATTTCAAGTCCTTCACTGTGCCCGCCACATGGACCGGCAAGCGCATCGTCCTTCGCATCGGCGCCGCCAATTACTCTTCCACCGTCTGGCTTGACGGCGCTAAGGTCATGACCAATTCCGGAGGCGCCCTCCCCTTCGAAGCCGACCT
>CALMGO010000219.1 GCA_937863625.1 uncultured bacterium | reverse complement strand
GGCGTCCCGCAGGTTCGCAAACGAGCGATTGTCATCGGGCTACTTGGTGAGCGTCCATCTTTTCCTGAACCGACGCATATCGATCCAGCCAAGGCGCCTTTGTTTTCCAACTCTTTGCTGCCTTGGGAAACAGTGCGAGATGCCATCGGCGACCTGCCTTTCGAGCCTGACGGCCGGAACTGGCACATAGGGCGAAATCCGAGACCGATGTCTTTGGAACGTTATAGTTACATCCCTGCCGGCGGAAATCGATGGGATCTACCGTCCCGCCTCACACCGGAATGTTGGAAGCGCAAGACGAAGGGCGGCACGGACCTTTTCGGGCGACTGTGGTGGGACCGTCCGTCCGTCACCATCCGCACGGAATTCTACAAGCCGGAAAAGGGGCGGTATCTACATCCTGAGGCAGACCGGCCCATAACACATCGAGAAGCGGCAAGGTTGCAGGGATTTCCTGACGATTTCGACTTCCAAGGGACGAGAATCCAAGTAGGCATCCAGATCGGCAACGCCGTGCCGCCACCGTTGGCCGAGGCGATTGCGCGACATGTCGCGTCACTCATCGGCATGCGTTGCTCCAGTGACCGCAAGCAAGATAGGCGATAACCACTCATGGCAAAAAGACGTCAACCGCAATCCGTTGATTGGCTCATAAAGCAGATTGACAGCCAATTGAAGAAATTCGGCAGAGACAGGCACGGATTGACACTCCGCGAGAAAGTGGTCTCACTTACCAAAGTGCACGAGAATTTCCGGGATCTAGGCGTCAGCGCAGTTGCCGAGAGCGGCATAGATGATCGCAACGCGCGGGAACGCATACGGTTGTACCTAATCGAATGTGTCGGAACCGTAATCGATAGTGTGGAACTTCAAGTCGTTTCGGGCATAGCGGAATTCGCGCGGCGCATTCGAGAGTTACGAATTGAGTCCGGGTATCAAATTGCCTCGGGCGCATCGCCGGACCCAGGGGCGGGGATCGAGTTAAAACCCGATCAATATCTTCTGGTTACTGCAGAACCTGATCCTGATGTTGCTCGGCGGTGGCACGTCGCCAACAGAATTCGTCGAAGCGGAGTGGGGAGCCGGCAGCGCGTTCTCAGATTCCTGATGGAAAACGCAGGTAAGGTTGTCACCACCGAGGAGCTGGCATACGTTGCCAAGGACGCCAAAGAGTTTGCGCGGCGCGTCCGTGAGTTGAGGACCGAACAAGGGTACTTGGTCGCGACGAGGTTTACGGGGCGCCCCGACTTGAGTGTCGGACAGTATGTTCTGCAATCAACAGAGAGAGTCGCAGAACCGCACGACCGCCGGATACCGGATGACGTGCAGAAGAGCGTCTATACACGCGACCAGAACACCTGTAGAATCTGCGGATGGGTGCGCGAACGATGGTCCGTAGCGGACCCTCGTATATTGGAACTACATCATCTGGACCAACACCAAAAGGGTGGAGCCAACAAGGCTAAGAACCTCGCTGTCATTTGCAGTAAATGCCATGACGAAGTCCACGCCGGGAAGCACGCCAAAACAGTGGCGAAGGTCAGGGAACATCTATGCCGGACGTCTTCACTGTAGAGAAGCGCCGCGCAATAATGAGCGCCATTCACGCGGAAAATACACGCCCGGAGAAAGTCGTCCAAGATATCGTCAGGCGTCTCGGTTGCCATCGTTTTCGGGTTCATGTGAGGACGTTGCCGGGGAACCCGGATCTCGTATTCAAAGGACTGCAGAAGGTCATCTTCGTGAACGGGTGTTATTGGCATCGACATGTCTGCAAGAAAGGGCGATCAGTACCGCAGACGCGAACAGTTTTTTGGCAGGAGAAGTTTGAGGCAAACCGACGACGAGATAAAGCCGTTCGACGCAAACTGCGGAGGATGGGATGGAGCGTCCTGACCGTCTGGGAGTGTCAAACACGGAAAACCACGCTTGACCGCCTCGTGGCTCGGCTCGCTCGGTTCCTCTCTGATGACATTACGGTCGAGCGAGCGTGATATCTCTGTTCGACACACGAGCAAGCCCGCCGTACACAAATGGGCAGGACACCCTCCCTACGTGAAACAAATGTGGCGCTGCTCAGGCGCGGGTGAGCATGCGGAGGAGGGCGTCGAGGATGGTGAGCGGGTGCGGCGGGCACCCCGGGATGTAGAGGTCGACGGGGAGGATGTCGGCGATGCCGCCGGCGACTTCGCCGTGGCCCGCATAGGGGCCGCCGGAAATGGCGCATGCGCCGCAGGCGATGACGATTTTGGGCGAGGGGACGGCGGCGTATGTCTTTTCGAGGGCGAGGCGCATGTTATTTGTGACGGGGCCGGTGACGAGCAGTCCGTCGGCGTGTCTGGGCGACGCGACGATTTGAATGCCGAATCGCGCGAGGTCCCAGCCGACGGTACTCAGCACGTTAATATCGGCTTCGCAGGCGTTACATCCTCCGGCGCTCACCTGGCGGAGCTTGAGAGACCGGCCGAAAAGGCCGAGCAAGGCGCTGGGAAGCGCGGCGTCAAACTCGCGCGGCGTACCGTCAAGGACAAGCACGTCGCGGTCGCGCGCGGCAAGGTGAAAGTCGCTCGTGAACGATACCGCGCCCGTCCTGGACGCAGCGGGGCAGTCGGCGCAGAAGAGACACCTTCCGAGGTCGAGGCGCGGGCCGGACGGAGAACTCGAAATCGCAGCGGTGGGACACGCTGCAGAGAGCGCGTTGATATCAGCCGCACAGGCGGCAGGGTCAAAAAGCGGCATGCCGCGAAATCTCTCCGGCAGCGGGGGCGCCGCCGCAGCGGGGAACTTCATCGTGCGGTGCTTTTGCCTGAGGCGTTCGATCAAGGCGCGCAGCATGTCCGGTCCGTCCGATTGTTAGAGGTCATGTCCGCAGTACGACAGATTGAAACTCTTGTTTATCAACGGGAAATCACTTATCTGCTGCTTACGCAGCGCCATCGCAAGGCCCGTCCAGTTGTGAAACGAGGGGTCGACGATTTTGTAAGCCGCGATGCGTCCGTCGTCGCCGGTAATAGCGACATGGCAAATCTCTCCGCGCCAACCCTCGACAAGCGAAACAGCGCATGAACCGGGCGCAAGCGGCGCGGGCGCAGCGGTGACGGGGCCGGAGGGAAGATTTTGAATCTGCTCCTCGATGAAGCGGGCCGATTCCTGTATCTCCATCCAGCGGACGAATGCGCGCGCAAAGACGTCGCCATCGGGCCACGTGGCGACGGCGGGCTGGCGAAAGCGGTACATGCCGCTCGGGAAATCGGACCTCGTGTCGAGAGGCACGCCGCAGGCGCGCGCGGCGGGGCCGACAAGGCCGAGCGTTTCGCAGAGGTCTTTTGACACGATGCCGGTGTCTTCAAAACGGGCAAGCACACTGGGCGCATCCCAGAGAAGCGAGACTGCGCCGCGAAGGTCCTTTGTCGTGAGGGCCAGCCGTTCAAGAAGCGCGCGGGCCATATCGGCGTCAATATCAAATAACACGCCGCCGGGGCGGATGAGGCCCCTTCCAAACCTGCTGCCGCAGATGAGCGCGGTCATGTTGAGGATATCACCCCGGAGGCGGCCGCAGAATGACGCGGTCGGCAGGAATGCAACGTCTCCGGCAAGGGCGCCGAGGTCGCCTGCGTGGTTGGCCATGCGTTCGAGTTCGAGAGCGACGGCCCTTATGGCCTGGGCGCGGGCGGGCGCGGCGACCGATGAGAGGGCCTCGTGCGCCTGGCAATACGCGGTGGCGTGGCCGATGGAGGTGTCGCCTGCCAATGTCTCCATGTAATGAATCGTCCGCGAATTCGGGCCGCCGATGAGAGCCTTTTCAACGCCCCTATGCTGGTAACCGAGCGAGATCTCAAGATGCAGGACGTTTTCACCGTGGCACTGGAAACGAAAGTGCCCCGGTTCGATGACGCCTGCGTGAACCGGGCCGACGGCTACTTCGTGGATTTCCTCGCCTTCGACGGCGAAGTAGTCGGTGACGCCCGGCTCGGTTGTATGCGGATAACGGACTGGTTTCAAGCCGGGGTGGCCGGTGGGCACGACGCCTGAGGCCTCGAATATCTCGCGTTCGAAAAGATGGGCCTGCGGGAGGTCGGGCGTCAGGGCGGGATAGGAACCGTCGACGACAGTGGTGATGACGCCAAGTTTGCCGGTGGCGCGAAATGCGACCACGGCGTAGAGACGCGTGGCGGAAGATTGCGGTTCGTGAAAGAGCGCAGCCAGCCTGCCGGATGATGTGATAAGGGCGTCACGCCACTGGGAGGGGCTGAGCTCCGGAACATCAGCGAACGCGATACAGGCGGGATTGGACACGAGGAGGAACCGGGAGCCGGTCATTGGAGCACCTCCAGCGCCAGGGATGCCTTGTGCAGGGCGGAGGAGATAAACGGCGGCACGTAGAGGCCGAGCATGAGGACGACCGCGGCGAGGACCGCGGGCGGGAGTATTGTGAGAAGCGTTTCTTTCTCGCGGATGACTCCGGCGGGCGGCTCGCCCTGAACCATCGACAGGACGGACGCAGCGACGGCGGCAAACGCCACACCGAGAAAGAGAAGGACGGTCACGGCGATGACAACGTGACCGCCGTCGATGGCGCCGCGGATAATGGTAAACTCGCTCACGAAGACGCCGAAAGGCGGCATGCCGGTAATGGCAAACGCGCCGCAGAGCCAGATGATTGATGAGACGGGGGCGATGCGCATGGAGCCTGTGACGGAGGCAATCTCTTTGGAGCGGAATGCTCTGAGCAGATTACCCGAGACGAGAAAGAGGGCGGCCTTGGCCATGGAGTGGTTGACGGCGTTCAAGAGCGCGCCGTAGGTCGCTATGCCGCCGAGGCCGACGCCGAGGGCCATGATGCCCATGTGCTCGATACTCGAATAGGCGAGGAGCCTCTTGTAATCGGTCTGGCGGACGAGAAAGAGCGCGGTGAGGCCGATACTGACGAGGCCGAAGGCGACGAGTATCGGCGCGGCGAATGCGGTAAGGCCGGCGGCTGCGAGCAGCTGCCATGCGCGAAGGATGCCGAGGAAGGCGCAGTTCAAGAGTGCGCCGGAAAGAAGCGCGGAGACGACCGAAGGGGACTCGCTGTGCGCGTCGGGCAGCCAGGTGTGAAGAGGGGCGAGGCCCATTTTTGTGCCGTATCCGACGACGAGAAAGATAAAGCCGGCCTTGAGCCAGAGGGGGTTCATGCGGGGCGCGGCTGCGGAGAGTTCGTCGATGACGAGGCCGGTGTCGGCAGAGGGGCCGAGGGCGGCGGCGATGAAGAGATTGCCCAGAAGGGCCAGGCCGATGCCGACGCTGCAGATCATGAGGTATTTCCACGCGGCCTCCATGGAGCGGTGGTGCCTGTGGAAGAATATCAGCGGTGCGCTGGCGAGAGTGGTGGCCTCGACGGCGGCCCAGAGGAGGCCCATGTGGCGGCTCGTGATTACAAGCGTCATGCTCGCGAGAAAGAAAAGGAGGCAGCCGACGAAGACGGCCTCGGGCTCGTTGGAGAAGAGTTCGCCGTCTTCGATGTCGGTGCGGGCGCCGGGAGTCTCGGCGGCAAGGTAGCCGACCGCGTAGACGGACGCGGCCATAAAGAGGACGCTCGTGATAAAGAGGAAGACGATTGCGAGGGCGTCTACGCCGACCCATGCGCCATAACGAGGGGCGCCGTGGGTAGCGGCGACGGTGATGACAAGGGCGAGATGGGCCACGGCGGTCGCGACGAGGAGCGTTCGAAGCGCGGCGCGGGACTTCATGAAGAAGGCGGCGAGACCGGCGAGGGCTGGAATGGTAAAGAGTGTCCAGATCACTGGTGCTCCTCCTGCGACTCGCCGTCGCGAAGGAGGGACAGTTTGTCCGCGTCGATGTGGTCAAACTCGCGCTGAATGTGAAATACGATGATGCCCATGACGAACACGCCGACGAAGACGTCCAGGAGGACGCTCAGTTCAACGAGGAGGGGCTGCCTGTAGGCGAGCGACACGCCGAAGGTGTAGATGCCGTTTTCGAAGACGAGGTAACCTACGACCTGGGTGAGGGCCTTTCGGCGCGTCATGATGAGGAAGAGGCCGACGAGGACGGTGAATATCGCGACCGGCACGAGCAGCGGCGAGACGGCGGGCTCGGCGGGGGAGAGCTTCCAACCGAGGTAGGCGGAGACCGCCAGCGCGGCGAGGCCGACGAGAAGCGACGTGGAGTAGCCGACGATAGGCTCGACCTCGCGACGGACCTGCACGTCGCGGACGGCGCGCGTGAGCATGCGCGGGAGCACGAGACCCTTTATCAGGCCGGTTGCGGCGGCCATGGCGAGGAGTTCGTAGTTGAGGCCTCCGCCCGGGTGGGCGAAAAGCGGCAGGAAGGCGAGGATGACGCCCTGGATGGCGACGGTTTGAATGAGAGTGCCGAGACGGCTGCCGCCGAGGAGCCTGATATTACTCAGGACAAGGAGCACGAGGGCTATTGACGCGAGCATGGTCATGGCGCGACCCCCTGCGCCAGCGCGACGAGAATCGCGACTCCCGCCAGGACGCTTGCGGCTACGAGCATCTGCGGGACTCTCAAGATACGCAGGCGGGCCATGCATGACTCGATGACGCCTGCGACGACGGCCACGGCGAAAAGCCCTGCGAGCGCGGCGGAGGCATCCACCCACGCGAGGCCGGTGCGCACGGGGACGATGAGGCCGGAGAGAAGCGCAGCGAACATGGCGAACTTCACCGATGCGCCGAACTCGATAAAGGCGAGGTCCGGGCCGGAGTGGTCGAGGACCATGACCTCGTGAATCATGGTGAGTTCGAGGTGGGTATTGGGGTCGTCGAAGGGGACGCGGGAATTTTCGACGAGGAGTACCGCCAGAAGCGCCACGGTCGCCATGGCGAGAACGGCACCGTGGGCGGCCCATGCATGAGCGTTGACGACGGCGAACATCTCATGGAGCGACCAGTCGCCGGTTGCGGAGCCGATGGAAATCAACGCAAGAAGAAGCGCAGGCTCGGTCAACGCGGCGAACTGCACCTCGCGGCTTGCGCCCATGCCCTCGAAGGCGGAGCCGGTATCGAGCGCGGCGAGGACCGTCATGAACCTGGCAAGACCGAGAAGATACGCCACAAGAATGAAGTCACCGGGGAAACTCATAAGTGCGCGCACGCCGCCGAGCGGAATCATGCACGCCGCGCAGAGCACAGCGGCAAGAGAGACAATCGGGCCGGCGCGGAAGACCCACGTGGTCGTCCGGCTGTAGACGACGCCTTTTCGGAGGAGTTTCGCGATGTCGAAATAGACCTGCAAGAGGGGCTGTCCGGTGCGGCCCGCGAAGAAGGCCTTTGCCCTGTTGATGACGCCTGCCAGAAGCGGCGCGAAGATAAGGAGTATGATAGCGGCCATTGTCAGCCCAGCTTCCAGAAGAGCAGGACGAGAAGCGCAAGGACGATGTACAGGATGTAGACATGAATGCGTCCGTGCTGGAAGGAGCGCACCAGAGCGGCGACCTTCGCGACGGCAAGAAAGACGGGTTTGAACATCGAGTTTTCGAAGACGTCCGGCGTATCAGTTGAGAATGTCGTGTGTCCGGGGAAGACGCCGGTCGGCTCGCCGCCTTTTGTGTGTGTTTGGAGCAGGGGGCGGAAAAGCGAGGTGAGCGGCTGGGCGAAACTGCTGGAGGTGTACTGCATGCGGGCTGTGGGCTTTGCATAGCCGCAGTCCCATGTGAGGCCATGGTCGACGGGCCTTTTGGAGAGGATGACGAGGCGCACGGCCGCCAGAAGCGCGACGAGGGCAAAGAGCGCAAACGCGACGGCGGAAACGGCCGATAGCGGGAAAGAGGCCCATTTGAGCGCGTCGGCCGCATCGACCGGCGACGCGAGGGCGAGATGAGCCGCGGCGCGGGATACAAGGGCCATGGCCTGAGCCGGCAGGAGGCCGATGGCAGCACAGGCGAGAGAGAGCACTGCCATTGGGGCGAGCATTGCGGGGCCTGCTTCGCGGGGATCGTGGGCGAGGGGGCTGCGGGGCTCTCCGAGGAAGGTCATGCCGAAGGCCTTCGCAAAACACGCAGCCGCCAGGCCGCCGATTAACGCGAGAGAGGCGACGGCTGCGCAAGAGGCCAGAGAGACCGAGGCGTGAGCAAGCGAGAAACCGCTTAACGCGCCGATGAAGATCAAAAATTCGCTGACGAAGCCGTTAAGAGGCGGGAGGGCGCTTATCGCGGCGGCGCCGATGAAGAACATGGCGGCGGTCCACGGCAGAGATTTCAGGAGACCGCCGAGGGAGTCGATGTCGCGGATGCCGGTCGCGCGAACGACACTGCCGGCGCCCATGAAGAGCAGGCTTTTGAAAATCGCGTGGTTGACGACGTGGAGGATGGCGCCGGAGAAGCCGAGCACGGCGAGGACGGAATTACCTTTACTGATACCGACGAGGCCGAGGCCCATGCCGAGGATTATGATGCCGATATTTTCGACGCTGTGGTAGGCGAGGAGGCGTTTGATGTCATGCTGCGCCAGCGCGAAGAGGACGCCAAGAATGCCCGAAGAAATGCCGACGGCAACAAGCACGTATCCCCACCATGCTTCGGGCGCGCCGAGAAAACCGGTGACGCGAAGGAGGCCGTAGATGCCGGTCTTTATCATCACGCCGGACATGACGGCGCTGACGTGGCTGGGTGCGGCGGGATGAGCCTGCGGGAGCCAGACGTGAAGCGGCACGATGCCTGCCTTGGCGCCGAAGCCGATAAGCGCGACGAGAAAGAGCGCCCCCGCCGCGGGCGGTGTGGACGTCCAGTCGGCGAATTCAAAAGAGCCGGCGCGCGAGCCGAGTACGGCAAAGAGGAAGATGAGAAAAGCCGTCGCCATGTGCGAGGCTACGAGGTAGATCCAGCCTGCCTTACGCACGTCGGCGTGTTCGTTATGAAAGGTCACGAGGAAGAACGACGACAACGCCATGCACTCCCAGGCGACGAGAAACAGCACGGCGTTTTGTGCTGTGACAACGACGAGCATGGACGCAGTGAGCGCGTTATAGAAGAACCAGTGTGGGCCAGTCGATGCGGCGGAGCTGTGCCCCTGGAGGTATCCTGCGCCGTACATTGCAGACAGGGCCGAGACGGCAAGGATAACGACGGCAAAGATGGAAGAAAGAGGGTCGAGCCCGATGTGGAAAGCGCCGCCGGGGACGCTCCAAGGGACAGCAATGGATACAGGCGCGGCGCCGGCAAGGCACATGGTCGCAGGGATGATACCGAGGGCGGCTGCTGCAACGGCGCCGCCGACAGCCACGACGGCCGCGAAGCTCTTACGTCCGAGCGCAAGGGAGGCGAATCCGCTGAGGAGAAGCACCGCGAGCGCTGAAGCGACAAGCGTCATTCGCGAGGCTCCGACTTGGCGACTGCGGAGTTATGCGCAAGCGCCTCTTCGACGCGGGCGAGCTCGCTAAGGATGTTTTCGCGGCCCGCCTGATCGGAGATGGCGGAGCGGAAGGCGGTGTCCTGCAGCGCGAAGGCAAGGCGGCTCAGCAGATGAAGGTGGGCCTTGACCGCGGGGCTCAGGATCGCGAAGAGGGCAAAGACGGGCTTGCCGTCAAGCGCGCCGAACTCGATGGGCTTTTCGAGGAAGCTCAGCATCACGGAGGGCTTTTCGACGTGAAGAATGACAGGGTTTCTCGGGTGCGGGACGGCGATGCCATCTCCTATGCCGGTGGAGCCGAGCATTTCACGGGCGCGCAACACTTCAAAGACAAAATCCTGGTCGACGGTGCCGGGCAGGCGGAGATTTCTGACGATGGCGCGAAGCACGCCGTCCCTGTCGGAACCCTCCACGCGGTAGAAAATGCCTCCGTCCTCGACGGCATCGCGGAGTGAGGGCAAGAACGGAACCTCGTCATCGGGCTCGGCGAAGATTTCGGGGGACAGGCTGACGCGGTTGGCCATGGCCCATTCGAGGATTTCGGCGCGGACGAAGCGGTACTGCTCATTTACGCGGTATGAGGGGATTTTTTTGTCGGCCACCCACCGGTAAATGGTCTTTTCGGACACGGCCAGAAGCTTTGCAACATCCTTTACAGTGAGTCTCATGGCATCTCCGCAGTTTGGATAATGCGAAACATAGTACTACGACGTCCCCAAATGTCAATACATGTCCTAAGATGTCTATTGGAGTTTGGGGCAGGCAAGCCCTCCGAAGGCGACCAAACCCGCCGCAGGCGCGGCAAGCGTGGCGCGTGGGGGGACGCGAAGTGGAAGGAATCCGCGGGAAATGGGGACACAAAGCGGCTGCGCCGACCATTATGTCTTAACCGCCCCTAACAGGTTGGCGCGGCAAGCCGCGCCCTACGCAGACGATGGGGCGTCCGCCTTCCGACTACACTGGCGGACAAGCCGCCAGTGCCACACACCGAAAACGGAGGGCCGAAAGCTACCCAGCTCCGGGAGGGCATGCGGAGGACGAGGATGGTCAGAGGATGCCGGAGGCGTCAGGGGACGGGGGTAGCGCCGGGGGCCAAGATGCCGCGGCGCAGGAGGAGCGAGCCGTCGAGGC
>CALMGO010000218.1 GCA_937863625.1 uncultured bacterium | reverse complement strand
AGCCGCAGCCGGCCCCGGCCGCTGAAACGCCGCCGCAGGCGGATGCATCCGCCGCAAAGGGAGAGCCCGACCTCGCATTTGTCGAACTTACGACCGATTTCCTCATCACTAAACTCGAGTCCAAACCCGAGCGCACACCCGCCGAAGAAGCGACCTACCGCCGCCTCCTGGGCGTCGAGGAGTCCCCCAAGCCGGTCGCCGGCGCTACGGATCTCTACTCGCTTCTCACCCAGGCCCGCGACGCGGCCCTCGCTGCAGACTATGACACCGTTCGCGATCGCGCGGCGAAAGCTCTCATCGTGGTCCGCGACAAGACCGACCCCATAATCGATCGCGTCTATTTTGCCACAGAGGTACGCAATTACGGAAATGGCGACGTGGTCTCCCCTGCGGAGTTTCGCCCCGGACAGCGGGTCATGGCCGTCACCGACCTGTCCAACTTCGCCTGCAAACCCGTAAATGACACAGTGCCTCCGGGGCTTTACTACACCAAGATGACTCTGCGTTTTGCGATCTACGACACCAAGGGCAAGATCTTCTGGCAAAAATCCTTCGAAGGGGTCGAGTACCAGTCAACGCAGTACACGTCCACTATGTTTGTCCCGCAGATTTTCAATTTGCCCGGAAGTCTCGCCGGTGGACAATACGTACTGAAAGTCGAAGTGACCGATTTACTGTCCGGACGCAGAACAGAGTCGTCCGCCTCTTTCGGAATACTATAAGGCGGAAATGCCATGATAAAGCGATCGCCCTTATTTGCCGCGCCCTTTCTCTTCGCCCTCGTCGTGATGCTCCAGACCGGATGCGCCACCCCTATCGGAACGACAAGGGAGAAAGCAATGGTGTCCGTCAAGGGAAAGATTGTTTTCATACCATTGCGCGAGAGTCACTACTACTACTATGACTATGAAGGGGGCACGGCCATTGCCAACGCCGCTGTCGCCGATCTTCTTCTCAATTCCAAGGACCTCGTCCCGGTCGACAGCGCCCCAGTTCGCGGCCTCGTGAGGAGCACCCTGCTGGCCGAGGAAGTCACGCCCGACGACTGGGCTCTCATCGGCAGGAATGCAGGCGCCGACTATATCGTGGTCGGCAGCGTCGACAACATCTCCTGGATCGACCCCGCAGATCCCATAACGCCGCGTTGTGTTTTCACCGTTTCCTTTCAGGTAATCGACGCGGCCTCGCGCAAAGTCGTCTATTCAGGCGCTCGCTCGGGACGTTATCCCGTCATGTCTCTCGGCGACCAGGGCGTCAGCGTCTACGAGATGGGCCTCGATGGCCTCAAAAGGCGCGCCTACACCCACATTGGCCAGAGCGTCGGCAGGACGTTCCACGACTACTACGTGCGCAACGGCGAGAAGAATGCCATGGATAATAATGCATCCGGCATGTCTCCCTGACCAGCCATGAAAGAGGCGCTGCGACTCGTACTCAAGCACGATCTCACGCGGCGGCTCATCGCCTCCCTGCCCGAGCACAGGCTCTACGCAGGAGGCCTTACCGCAGGCGCAGTCTCCGTCATGGCTTGCGCGGTCAACCAGGCCACTTCTCGTGAGGTCCTGCTTGTCACTCCCCACATCGACCTTGCCGATGACCTCGCCGAAAACGTTTCCCTTTTCGCCGCATCTTACGGGTTGCTCGAACCCTGCGCAGCCTCCGTCTCCATAGACGAGACTCCGGACACTCAGGCCATAGGCACGCGGATTGGCTTGCTTGAGAAATATGTCGCCGGCGGCCGGCGGCCCGGCGTCGTGGTCACCTCCGCCGCCGCGTTCGTCGAGGGACTCCCGTCGCCCTCAGCTCTTAATTCCGGAGTCTTCGACCTTAGCGCCGGCGATTCCATCGACATGCGCCTCGTCATCGAATGGCTCGTCGAACAGGGGTTCACGCGCGAGTACGACGCCGGCGAACCATGGCAGTTCGCGCAGCGCGGCGGCATACTCGACATCTTTCAGCCCGGTGCGCCGCGTCCCGTGCGCGTAGAGTTTGCCGGCGACGGGATTGCCAGCATACGAAGCATTGATATCCTCACGGGGCGCGGCGTAGAGGAAATCCCCACCACCAGGATTGTGACACCGCGCTCCGCCGCCTCTGCGAAAAACCGCACTCCTTTCACGGACTTCCTCTCCCGCGACGCCGTCGTCATGGTGTGGGAGTTCCCCGAGATAGAGCAGGCCGCCCGCGCCCACTTCCAGCGTTACTCTTCGACTGGGGGCGTCCTTTCTTTCGAGGATGTCTGTCGCTCGCTTGAAACTCGCACACTCGTCGAGACCTCCGCATTCCAACTCACGCAGCCGCAGGCCCTCCAGTTTCAGACGCGTGCCTTTTCTGTTGCCGCCCGCGAGGTCGATCTCATCCTCGACGAGTTTGTCGCGTTTGCCTCCCACATGAAACGCACGCTCGTCTTCGCACTGAATGCCGCCGAGCAGTCGCGCCTCAACGAGCTATTTACCCCACGCTCACCCGGCAGGGCCCTCCCCTTCAAGACCGCAATCGGGCGCTTTAATCAGAGTTTCTACTTCGCCGACTCCGGGCTGGCATTTATCGGCCACCAGGATATCTTCCATCGCTACAGGATGCGCCGGCGTCTGCGGGCGGCCGCGCCGTCCCGCCCGCTCGCGTCCCTCGTCGAACTCTCCCCAGGCGATTACGTCGTTCACAGCGACCACGGTGTCGCCCGCTTCCGCGGAATGCAGATAATAGAAAAGGAAGGACTCCGGCGCGAATACCTCTCTCTGGAATTCGCCTCCAAGACCCGCCTCCTCGTCCCCGTGACCCATCTCGATCTCGTCTCGAAATACATCGGGCCCTCAGACCGCCCCCCGGCGCTTAACGCTATCGGCGGCAAGTCGTGGCAGCTTCGAAAGGCTCGCGTCGCCCGCGCAGTCAGGGACCTGGCGGCGGAACTCCTTCGCCTCCAGGCCGTCCGCGTCGCCAAGCAGGGCATACACTACGAGCTCGACCAGCGCGCACAAGGCGAGTTTGAGGAAGAGTTTATCTACGAGGAGACCGACGACCAGCTCAAGGCCCTCGCTGAGATCACCTCCGATATGCTCTCCTCTCGTCCCATGGATCGCCTGCTATGCGGAGACGTCGGCTTTGGGAAGACCGAGCTCGCCATCCGCGCCGCCTTCATCGCCGTCTCCGCGGGCAAGCAGGTCGCCGTCCTCGTGCCTACCACCATTCTCGCCGAGCAGCATTACCGCACCTTCAGCGAAAGAATGGCCGATTACCCCATCCTCATCGAAGTCCTCAGCCGCCTCCGCTCAAAAAACGACCAGCGCGAAACCCTCGAACGCCTCCGTCGCAAGCAGGTTGACATCGTCATCGGCACGCACCGCCTCGTCCAGCGTGACGTGACGTTTGCCGACATCGGCCTGGTCGTCATCGACGAGGAGCAGCGCTTCGGCGTTGAGCACAAGGAGCGCCTGAAGCGCCTGCGCGAGACCGTCGACGTCCTCACGCTTACCGCCACCCCCATCCCCCGCACCCTGCACATGGCGCTCGTCGGCCTTCGTGACGTGAGTGTCCTGCAGACGCCTCCCCAGGATCGCCAGTCGGTCAGCACCTTTGTCGGAGCCCTGTCCCGCGATCGCCTTCGCGAGGTCATCCTGCGTGAACTCGCCCGCGAGGGGCAGATCTAC
>CALMGO010000217.1 GCA_937863625.1 uncultured bacterium | reverse complement strand
TTTGTGCAGGAAATGCGCGACATGCTTGCCGTCTTGCAGAAGGCCTACGACTACCCCGTTGACGTCGAGTTTACGGCTAACTTCCTGCCGGACGGTTCGCATCGCACAAATCTCGTCCAGTGCCGTCCACTGCCGGTGGCCAGCGAAGGCATAATAACCGAGGTTCCTCAGGACATTCCGGATGCCGATCTTCTGTTCAAAGCGCATGGCGCTGTAATAGGCCAGAGCCGCGTGATGGCCGTCGACCATATGATCTATGTTGTCCCTCGCATGTATGGGCAACTGCCGCTGCGCGAACGGTATGCTGTCGCCCGTCTCGTCGGCGAGCTTACGTGCCTGGTGGTGGCCGGGGGCGCACACTCGCTCCTTTTGATGGGGCCCGGGCGATGGGGCACCACGTCTCCGGAACTCGGTGTTCCTGTCGCCTTTGGCGAGATAAACGGGGTCTCTGCCCTTTGTGAAATAGTGGAAATGCGCGACGACCTCGTGCCCGACGTGTCGCTCGGGACGCATTTTTTCAGTGAACTTGTCGAGGGCGATATATTGTACCTGGCGCTCTTTCCGGATAGAAACTCAAATATGCTTAACAGAAGCCTGATTGAGGCCCAGCCTAACCGCCTGCTCGAGCTGGTGCCTACGGCCGAGAAGTGGGAGTCCATGATTCGCGTGATTGATATCACGCGTTCGAAAGACGCTGTCACGCTCAATGCCAACACGCTCAGCCAGGACGTATTCTGCTACTTTGACCGGGAGCGTAAATAGCGCCGTGATTGCCGCAGTGCCAGGGCCCGCCGTTGGGCCACGCAGCGACCCCGCTCAGGAAGTACCTGATGAAGCAATGGCTCCAGCATGACCTGGTAAATCTGATTGCCGGACTCGACGCGTCGGCGATTGTCATCCCTTCCGCCGCGGGGACCGCCGCGCGTCCACGCCTGACGCACGGAGGCCCGGTGCCGATTCCATTTTACTTTGAGCCGTCGCCGCACGCGCACGAGCATGTCGAGATTGCCTTGGTGCTTGAGGGCCCGGTCTTTGTGGACATGGAGGGAAAGGGCAGAAGGGTCTCCAAGGGCAGTGTCGTCATACTGCCGCCTCAGGTCCGGCATTATGACTCGTACCTGGCTAAGGACGCCGGCTACAGCATCCTGTGGTATATCATGTGGCCGGGTAAGCCGCGCGCAAATCTGAGCCGGTACGTGCCCGGCAAAGGCTTTCAACTCGCGTGGGTCGCTGATATTACTCCTGAGCGCATCGCCGATGACGACTGGGCCTTTGTCTCGACGTTTCATCGCGGCAGGAAGCCGTCAGCCGGGCGCACGCGGGAGCTTCTCTTTGCGCTTTATGCCGCCACGCTTGAGGCGGCCCGGCGGTCAGGCAACATGAAGAGAACCGATGTCGCCAGGAAAGTGGTCAGGGACGCCGTGGAGTTCCTTCATGAACACCTTTGTGAGGCGCCCACCGTTGAAATGGCCGCCGAATATGTCGGGCTCTCGTCCACGTACCTCACAACCCTCGTCCGAAAGGAACTTGGCCAGCCGCTCCACGATATCCTCGCCGAAATGCGTCTTGAGCGCGCGAGGAAACTCCTGCTTGAATCGACGCTTTCTATAAAAGAGGTCGCGCATCTCTCGGGTTTTTCAACGGGGGACTATTTCAGCCGCATTTTCAGGCGCGCCACAGGCATGCCGCCCAGGCGGTTCCGAGAGAAATCGTCACTCTGAACCGGTGTCGGTCTCCATCACTGCTGAAGATACCTGTCAAAGAAGGCCACCGCGCGCTCGAGTGCGCCCGAGACCACCGGGTCCTCATGCCTCGCGTCAAACCCGTGCTCGCCGCCGGCAATAGTCACGAGTTCGCTCTCAACGTTTGCCTTTGCCAGGGCCGCGTGCATCATCACGGACTGCTCATAGGGCACGTCGGTGTCTTTGTCGCCGTGCAATAGCATTGTCGCCGGGTAGTCCGGCGACACGTTGAGGATCGGGCAGTATTGTCGGAAGGCCGCCGCATCGAGTATGGGGTCATGTCCGACGACCTCAAGCGGCCACAGGCCGTTCTGCCTGCAGTAGAGATAGAAGCGCCACCTCTCACCCGCTGATTCGCTTACAGTGGTCCCACCGATGGCCGCCTCGGCCTCCTGTCTGGTGACGGGTTCTTCCCGGCAGTAGAATGGGTCCGGCTTTGAGTACCAGTCGCCGATTATGTCTCCATATCCATAAAAGGAAACAAGCGCCTTCGGACGCGGCTTCACAGCAAACCCGCTCATAAGCGTCAAGTACCCGCCCGCGCTGTGTCCGACCACCCCGATCCGCGACGGGTCCGCGGCAAAAAGTGCTCTCCCTTCACTGCTCACCCATGCGACAGCATCTGCGATATCCTCGATGATCGCGGCAAGCTTGGTTTCCGGCGCGAGCCGGTAGTCAATACTGACTACTGTGTACCCGTGGTCGAGATAGCGGTCTACCTGTTCGGCATGTATCCCCC
>CALMGO010000216.1 GCA_937863625.1 uncultured bacterium | reverse complement strand
GTTCCCCAGGTGTATCTTGCACGTCGCCGGCGAGAGAAACCTCACCTGAGTCGGGTCGGCCGTGTCCGTAGTCTTCTCCGCCGCTTCGTTCATTGTCCCGTCCTACTTATTCTTCACCGCGATTACAGCATCCACGCTGTCCTCGCGCGACAGTTCCGTCTGAATCTTCACCAGTTTGTAATACATCCCGCCAAGCGCCAGCAGTTCCTCGTGTGTTCCCAGTTCAATGACGCGCCCCTCGTCCATCACTATAATCCTGTCGCTGTTCTTAAGCGTCGAGAGCCTGTGCGCTATCGCTATAGTGGTACGCCCCTGGGTCAGCCGGGCCAGCGCCTCTTGGATGAATTGCTCGCTTTCGGTGTCGACGTTGCTTGTCGCCTCGTCGAGGATGAGTATGTCCGGGTCATAAAGAAGCGCCCGCGCAATCGAGATCCTCTGCCTTTCGCCCCCCGAAAGGCCTGCCCCTCGCTCTCCGATGTATGTATCGTAACCCAGCGGATGCTTTATGATAAAGTCATGCGCATTGGCGGCCTTGGCCGCCGCCAGTACCTCCTCTGGACTCGCGTCATGATGCCCGTACGTAAGGTTATCATATATCGTCCCGCGAAAGAGAAACGGCTCCTGCAGCACCAGGCCGACGCTCTTTCTAAGCATCTCCATGTCAAGTTCCCGCACGTCCACGCCGTCTATGCGGATGGCCCCCTCGTCCACGTCGTAAAACCGCGCGACAAGGTTAATAAGTGTCGTCTTGCCCGACCCGCTCTTGCCGACTATCCCTATCCTCTCGCCCGGCGCTATCGCAAACGCAATCCCCTTTAGTATCGGTTCGTGCCGGTTGTAACCGAAAGTCACTCCCTCAAACTCTATCCCCCCCTCGACCTGCGCCGGCTTCTTGGCGTCCTCGGCCTCCGCTATCTGAGGAGGCGTGTCGAGTATCTCAAACGTCCTCTGTGCCGCCGTCAGAAACCTCGTAAACCAGTCCGTGAGCGTCGTCATGTTCGACAGCGGCGCGTAAAACATCGCCAGGTATGCCAGAAACGCCATCAGGTCGCCCAGCGTCAGCCCCGCCCGGTTGATTACGTCGCGACCGCCCACAAACCATACGATGAGCCCCCCGAGGCTGAATATGAGCGCCATCGCCGGGTTGAATATGCTCGTCGCATACTCCACCCGCCTTGCGCTGTCCCTCATATAGAGGTTCGACCGCGCAAACCGCCGCTCCTCGTGCCCCTCCTGGCCGAATGCCTTCACCACGCGTATCCCGGATAGTATCGACCCGAGCGATCCCATCATCCGCGACCACGCGTCCCACACCCGGAAGTACCTCGGATATAGCCGCCGCCAGTAAAATGTGCTTGCCGTCACCACCAGCGGCGCCGGCAGCAGTGTCCACAGCGCCAGTTTCCACGATATGCTGAAAAGCATCGCCCCCGTGAATATCACCACCAATATCTGCGCGAGAAACCCCTGTGCCGCCTGCCGTACAAAGTCCCGCATCGCCTCGGTATCATTACCCATCCGGCTGATGAGTTGCCCCACACTGTGCCGGTCGTAGTAATCCACCCCCAGACGCGTGAGTTTGGCAAAAACCGCGTTTCGGAAGTCGTTGGTAATCTGCGTCCCGACAAAACTCGCCAGCCGCCCGTTAATACTGTTGCCCACCGCCACCAGAAATGTCACGCCGAAAAGCCCGAACACGAGATACACCAGCAGCCTCAGTCTCGTTTCAAGCGGCGCCGCAACCGCAGCATCCGGGGCCACTACCCGGTCAACGAGCACTTTCGTGAGCTGCGGCGGGATCATCTGCAGGCCTATCACCGCTAGCAGCACTACGAACATCAGCCCCGCCCATACCCTGTACGGGCGCATGAGACGCATCACACGAGAAAGCACCGCGCCCCGGTCGACGCACCGCCTGCATATCTCTCCCTTGAACTCAAGCGTCATCCCGCATTTCGGGCACTTGCGAGGGTCGACATCGTCTTCTTGTCCGACGCTTGCGCTCTTGCCTTCTATCCAGTCCTGCAGTTTCTTCACGGCCTTGTGAAATACGTCCGCCCGCGAATTGGAGTACGCCACGACCTCCACGTACACGCCAGAGACGAGCACCTCGACGAAGCCGCCGCCTATCCCCTGCCTGGTGCGGACTTCGCTTATGGACTCGCGTTGAAGGTCTATCCGGATTGTGTTTGTGTGAACCTCGTCAGGTATGCCCAGAGTGACGAGTCTGTCGGCCGTCGCCATGAGATACACCTTCTCATAGCCCCCTGCGAGATTGAGGTCGGTCGCCGTTGACAGCCACGCCGCATCAATATCAAACCCTTCACCGGAAAGGAGCTTCGCCAGTTCCTCCCCGACGTCCTGTTGTAAAAGCGCTGACCGCATTTGGCCCGCCATGACCTCTCCCCGGCGTCCGCACAGGCAATCTCTGCGCGCCTGATTTTCCAAGCGCACCCTACATGCTATTCACTGACCCCCCACTGTCAACCTGCCGACAATGTCTTGCTCAACATCCGGCAAATTCACTTGCCGCTCATTGCCTTTCCTGCATACTATCAACTCTCCACTGTGCCTGACTTTTCGGAGATTCAAACATGACAACGATGCAATGGATTGAGTTCCCTGACGTCCGTTTCCCCGTCTTTGGCCTGCCGTGGTTCGCCGAAAACTCCCCAAGCGTCCAGCGTTTCCCAGCCCGCCTCAAGCCTCTCCTGCGCAGCGAGGTCTGGGACCTCTCGCTAATGCCCGCCGGCGGACGCATCCGCTTCGCCGCCGATACGACTTCCCTGTCCCTGCGTGTCTCCTATGACGACGTTACCCCTGGTAATAACTTCTCCCGCATCGGCCAGATGGGCTTCGATGTCTATATTGACGGCCAGTTCTATAAACCCGTATGGCCTGAAAAGACCGGTCAGAGCGAACTCACCTTCTTCTCCGAACTCCCCCGCACCCGCCGCGAATACACCCTCTACATGCCCAACTACAAAGCCGTCACCATTCGCGCCGTCGCCGTGGACTCAGACGCTCTCTTAGCCCCTCCTGCCCCCTATGCAAACGACCGCCCCGTTGTCTTCTACGGCACGTCCATCACTCAGGGCGGCTGCTGCTCGCACTCCGGAATGTCCTATCAGGGTATACTGTCGCGCCTCTTGAATATCGACTATGTGAACCTCGGCTTCTCCGGCGAAGGTCGGGGTGAGCCCGAATGCGCCGCCGCCGTCGCAGAGATTGACGCCTCGTGCTTTGTCCTTGATTTCGCCCAGAACTGCCCCACCGTCGACGAACTCGTCGAACGCTACGGTCCCTTCATTGACACTATCCGCGCCGCCCATCCCGATACCCCCATCGTCTGCATCACGCCTATCTTCGCGACGAGACTTCTCTTTGAGGACGCCGCGCGCACCCGTCATGACGGGCTCTCCCAGGTCATCCGCAAAGAGACCGCCAGGCGCATCGCCGCCGGCGACACGCGCCTCGTCACCGTCGAGGGGCTTACTCTCCTTTCGCCTGCAGATTCCGACTGCCTTGTTGACGGCATACACCCTAACGACCTCGGCTTCTACCGTGAGGCCCACCGCCTCGCCCCCGTTATAGAGTCCGCCCTGAGATTGTGACATTGCCTATGACCACTATCTACATTGACGGTGACGCATGCCCGGTAAAGGCGGAGGTCTTCCGCGCCGCCGACCGCCGCAGCCTCCCCGTCATCGTTGTCGCCAACGCCCACATGCGCACCCCTCCCAATGTCGAGGTCGTTGTTGTCTCCGCCGGCATGGACGCCGCCGATGACTGGATTGCGGATAAATGCGCCCCCTGCGACGTGGTAGTAACCGCCGATATTGAGCTTGCCTCCCGCGTGCTTGCGGCAGGGGCTGCGGCCATCGACCACCGCAGCAAAGAGTTCACCCCGGACAATATCGGCGCCGCCGTCGCCATGCGCGACCTCATGAAAAATGTCCGCCAGATGACCGGCCGTGAGTTCGGCCCTCGGCCCATGTCCGAGCGAGACCGGCGTGCCTTTATGAAGGCCTTCTCAGCCCTCCTCGAACGCCTTTCCCGTTAGGTAGCGCTTCTTTTGCCTTGACCTGAACGAAAAACGCCAATAAACTCCCTGTGTTGTCCGATTACGATTTCTTTATGCGCCGCGGCTATTCGCCCGCACCCATTGGAGGCTTGTGAACATGCGTATCTGCTCTGCTGGTGCCCTGCTTGCAGTGTTTCTGTGCCTTCTCGCTTCCAGCGCCGCTTTCGCTCAAGAATCCACCTACGCCAAAGACGGTTTCTACGTCGGCGGCTCTCTCACCTATGGTGGCCTGTCCGGCGACTTCGATGGAAACCACGTCCTCACCGACAGCGGCGGCATTTTACTGACACAGCAGTATCTTCTGCTTCCAGATTTCAAGAACTCCACCGGCTTCGGCCTCATCTTCGGTTACCGCCGGGGATGGTACGCGGGGGAAATCACCTACCAGCAATCACGCCCCGATTGGTCGATGCGCTCTTCGGTGGGTTCCCTGTCCACCACCGGCACCGCCACCCTTGCGTTTCTTAATTTCAACTACAAGGTCTATTTTAACCAGTTGAGTCGCCTTCAGCCCTACGCCTTTATCGGCCCCTCGGTGTGCTTTCTCACTATCGACGACGGCTCGACCGATGATGATGGCCACGTAGGCGACGGCCGCCTGACTGGCTTTGGAGGAAATGTGGGGGTTGGGCTTGCATACTACATAAACGATAGAATCTGCCTCAGCGGCGATGTCTCTTATCGCGACGTCTTCTTTGACAGCTACGAAGGCGTTGCCGGCTCCGGACACCTCCCCGGCGGCTACACAGACGGTTCCGAATCGGATTCGCGCATATTCGGCAGCGGCCTTGCCTGCGCTATCTCGATCACCTATACCTTCTGACTGACGCCGCTTCTTCTTGAGGCTATTGAACCGCGCTCTTGCGCAAACGCGTCTCTTCGTCCAGTACCTTGAAAAACTCCCC
>CALMGO010000215.1 GCA_937863625.1 uncultured bacterium | reverse complement strand
CTCGACTTCGACAAGGCCGCATCCGTCGTCGCGTACGCGAAGAAAAAGCGCCTCACCCTCGCCTCCGCGCCGATTATGCTCCTCTACCCCGCCTATGAATACGTCCGCTCGCTCCTGCGCTCCGGCGCCATCGGCCAGGTCTCTTCCGCCCGCGTCATTGTCGCCCACGGCGGCCCCGACCGCTGGGAGCGCGCCACCGACTCCGGCATCTACTTCAAAAAGGAAACCGCCTCCTGGTGCGCCCCTCTTCCCGACCTCGCCATTTACGGCCTGAGTTACCTGACGCACCTTCTCGGCCCCGCCCGTCGTGTCTCCGCCATGGCCACCCTCGCCATAAAAGAGCGCCGCATCGACAAGGTCACCGCCCCCGGTTTCAAACCCTACACCATAAAGCCCACCATCAAGGACAACGTCACCGTCATGCTCGAATACGCAAACGGCTTCCTTGCCACCATCCATGCCAATTTCACCGCCGCCGGGCATCTGCCCGACAGGTTCGAGTTCTACGGTTCCGAAGGTACCTTAACGCTGCCCTATAAGGCCTCGCATGTAAAAATCCAGTCCCTCATCCCGCCGCACAATAAGCCCGAAGGACTCCACGACCTCGACCTCACCGGCAAAAACGGCGGCCCGCAGTTCTCCGGCGTCAACTGGGGCCCCATCGTCGCACAGCATCTTGTAAAGGCCGCCGAGCTCGGCGCGCGCCCGCTTATCGGCGCGGATTTCACGCTGCACATCGTCGAGGTTATCCAGAAGGCAATGACGTCCGCCCGCACCGGCAGCACCGAGAAAATCACCACCTCGTTCAAGCGCGATGCCAAATGGGGCATTGACTGACCCGGCGCACCAGCGTCAAAGGGAGACTCATGGCGAACGTGATGAAGATCGGCATTGTCGGCCTCGGCCAGATCGCCGAAAACGCCTACCTGCCTGACCTGCACAATCCGAGCGAAGGCTTTGAAGTAACGTGGCTCTGCGACTCCGCCGACCACCGCCTCAAATGGGGCCAAAGCGTCGTCCCGACTGCCCGCACCACCACCCGCTATGCCGATATGCTTCGCGACCGTGACTTGAACTGGGTCTTCGTCCTCACCCCCCTCATGGCGCACGCCTCCATGGTTCGTCAGGCTCTCATGGCCGGCAAAAATGTCTACACCGAGAAACCTCTCTCCGTGGATTTCGACGAGGCACGCGAGATTGTAGACCTCGCCCGCAAAAAACGCCTCTTGGTTGCCTCCGCCCCTGTCATGCTTCTCTATCCCGTCTACGAACATGTGCGTTCGCTCGTGCTTGGCGGCGCCATCGGGACCGTGACGAGCGCGCGCGTCCTCATGGCCAATCCCGGCCCCAACACATGGCAGTTCAAGAGCGACCCCGGTTGGTTCTTCCGCGAAAAGACCGCCTCAAAGATTCCGCCCATCCCCGACCTCGCCGTTTACGGTATAAGTTTCCTGACGAGGGTCTTCGGCCCTGCAAAGCGTGTCTCGGCCATGGCCTCCCTCGTACAGAGGGAGCGCCGCATCGACAAGGTCTCCGCCCCCGGTTTCAAGCCCTACACCATCCGGCCTCGCATAGATGACAGCGTGGTTGTCTCCATAGAGTACGCAAACGGCGTCCTCGCCACCATCGCCTCCAACTATACTACCGGCGGACGCCGACCCGACGAATATGAGTTCTACGGCACCGAAGGCACTTTGACCATGCCGCTGGCAGCCGACAGGTTTTCAATCCAGTCCACGCTGCCTCCGTACGACAAGCCGGCCGAACTGCACGACGTGAGCATGGCCGGCAGGCGCGGAGGCGTCTTCTACGAAGAGTGGCAGTGGGGGCCGATACTCGTACGGCACATTCGCGACTGCCTCGCGCGCGGCGTCAAGCCGCTTGTCGGCGCGAGTTTCACGCTTCACGTCGTCGAGGTGATAGCCGCGGCCATGCGCTCCGCCCGCACCGGCAGCGCCGAGAAGATTACCACCTCATTCCAACACGACAGGAAATTGGAGATGTGACTGCGCCGCCTGTCAGGGCGCGCCGTACTATAAGGGGCTATCCCGCATGAAGATTTACGACTGCCACTCGCACCTTTACGACTCCAATTCATCGACCGCTAACTTCTTCTTCGAGGACGAACCCGACGGCCCCCTCGCCCCCGAACGTTTCGCCGAACATGCCCTCGCCGAGCCTGTCGACCGCATGTTTATCTCCGCCAATCCCGACTGGATCGCCACCCCCGAGGGTCTCGCCGACGCCAATGACCGCGTTGCCGCCCTTGTAAAGTGTTGCCCCTCGCGTTTCTCCGGCCTCTGCCAGGTAAATGCCCACCTCCCCGCAGAGTCCTTGAGGGAAATCTACCGCCACGTTGCACACGG
>CALMGO010000214.1 GCA_937863625.1 uncultured bacterium | reverse complement strand
TCCGCCCTTCTGCCACACAAGCCACGCCGCCATCGCCATCGACAGGTAGATAAAAGACCACACCGGCCCGAATACCCAGCTCGGCGGTGCTATCCCCGGCTTCTCCAGCTCCGCGTACCAGCTCCCTATCATCGGTGTCGCAAAATACATCCCTATCCCCGACGCCCCGAAAACGAGCGCGATAAATACTACAAGCCCCAGCGTTACCCGCGTTGTCTCCATGCCGCTCCTTTCAGCCCCCTTCACCTCATATCATACCGATTTCACCGCCTATTCAACCCCCCGCTTCCACTCATTTATTGCCCATAATGAATTTTCCCGCGCTAAAATGGACTTTTGTCGAAGGATGTCAGCCGCCTCGGACATATTAAGTGTAGAGACAGCCCAAAGGCGAAAACCTGATGCCACAAAAAGACCAGAGCGACCTCGTCACGCGCCTTGTCGGCATGGATGATGCCGCCTGGCGTGAGTTCACGGCGCTCTACCATCGCCCGCTGCTCGCGTCCGTAGCCGCACGCTTTGACTGCGGTCATGAGCTCGCAGGGGAGGTTGTCCAGATGACCTTCGTCAAATGTGTCCGAGCCATGAAGACCTACCGCCCCGAGAAGGGCGGCCTCCTTCAATGGCTCTCCGCCGTCGCCGCAAACGAGGCCCGCACCCTCCTGCGAAAAAGAGGCCGCCTCCGCGAGATGCCTCTCTCAAACGTCCCGCAGCAAATCGCCGACAAAATATGCTCCGCTCTCGACTCCGCGCCCCTGCCCGATGACATACTCGCGCGCGAGGACGTCCGAGCCGCCGTGCGCGATTCCCTCTGCTCGCTAAAGGACCACTACGCCCGCGCCCTCAGCATGAAGTACGTTGACGACCTCTCTGTCGCTGAGATCGCCCTCGCCATGGATACCTCCGAAAAAGCCGCCGAGAGCCTCCTGTCCCGCGCGCGTGAAGCCATGAGAAATGAAGTGACCCATAGATTTGACGGTGCGCCTCCGCGCGCGCCGGGGAGATCATCATGAACAACCCTGCCGACAAGCAACCGCTTGATTCCAACCTCCAAAGGATGCTCTCCGCTTCGCTGCCCCCTGCGACGCCGGATTTCGAGGGTCGCCTTACCGATACCGTCCTCACAGAGGTCGCCCGGCAGCGCAAAAGGGCGCACACGATACTCCGGCTCCGCAGACCCCTTATCGCCCTGGCCGCCGCGGCAGCCATCATTCTTGCGCTCGGCGTATGGTGGCCGACCGCCGCGCCGCGTCCCGCCGGCCGCCTCGTCCCCGGCTACGGCATCGTCACTCTCGCCAACGGCGCGCCGCCCGTCGAGGTCACCCAGCCAATCGAGCTCGCCCCCGGCCAGATCATATCGACCGCCTGGGGCTCCCGCGCAGAGATCGCTCTTCACGACGGCAGTTCGCTCGTCTTGGGACCCAGGACCACTCTCTCCATAAATGACACGCCCGGCGGATTCCGCCTCTCCCTCGACCATGGCGCACTCTACGTCAAAGCCGCTAAACAGACCTCCCCCAAATCGCTCCGCATCGATACTCCCGGCGCCGAGATAAAAGTTCTCGGCACCGTTTTCGACGTCCTCGTATCGCCCGCTGATGGCGCCGCGCAGACCCTCGTTTCCGTCGTCTCGGGCTCTGTCCAGCTCACCTCCGGCGGGCAGCGCGCGCTGCTCAAGCCCGACATGTCCGCTCTGGCCGGCCCCGGTAAACCTCCCGTTGTTGTATCGAAGGTCCCCGAAATCCGGGAAATCGCGCGCCTCATCGAAATGTCGAAGTCCCTCGCCTCAAAGGACGGCCTCCCCAGACAATACCCCTCCATCCTTGAATTCAAGGACGCCGGAGTCATCGACGCATGGCTCGTCGTCGATCTTGCAAACGCCACCGCCGTCACTTCCTGCACCCTCACGGCCGCCACACCTTTCACCGCCGTCTCCGCCTTCACAATCGAAGGCCTGCCTCTCAAAGTGCGCGCTCGAGGCGCTCTTTTTGACATAGATCTGTCCGAGATCCCCCTCCCTGCGGGGGCGACACGTACAGTCGTCCTCCACATGGAAGGGGTCTCAGGACTCTGCCGGAAAGAAACTAATGCAGTCTTCTCCTTCGACATGCCTGCCGACCCTGATGCTCCTCGTGCGCTTGTCGAGATGCGACTGCCGGAAGACGCGTGGGTGAGCCTCGATGCGGCACGCGTCGTTGACGAACGCACCGCCTCCGGCGCTCGCGTCTTTCTCATAGACGCGCGCCTGAAATCCCTCGGTTTGCTTGTTGCCCGATAGATATATCTTGGAGGATTTCGCCATGAAAACTTCATGTGCCTTGATAGCCGCCTTTATTCTCGCCTGCGGCCTCGCTTTGGCCGGTGGC
>CALMGO010000213.1 GCA_937863625.1 uncultured bacterium | reverse complement strand
AGAGGTATTTCGCGTGACGGAGATTCTGCTGGGGGCGATCGAGTCGGCGGACACGGGCAAGATGGTCGAGGTGTAGAGTGCTCGGCAGGATAGTGATATGGTTCAGGGCGCTGAGGGCGCCGTTTTTCACGGCTTCGGCGATGTCGGTCGTGGTCGGCAGCGCGGCGGCGTGGCACGGCGGTGCGGACGTGCGTGCGGTGGAGTTTGTACTCGCGCTGGCGGGAGTGGTGGCGCTTCACGGGGGGGGGAATCTGGCCAATGATTACTATGACCATCTTTCGGGTAATGACGCGGCAAATCTGCACTATGGACCTTATAGCGGCGGTAGCCGGATGATACAGGAGGGAATCATCCCGGCGGGGCGGATACTGGCGGCGTCGGTCATATCACTTGCAATAGGCGTATCATGCGCGGCAGCGCTCTTTGTCATGGTGGGCGGGTGGTGGATACCGGCGTTGGCGGCGGCGGGGTTTGTGGCGGCGGTCTTTTATGTGGAGTCGCACGTGAGGCTGGGCGCACGGGGAGTCGGGGAAGCAATCGTGGGATTCGTATTCGGCCCGTGCGTGACGATGGGGGCATACGGAGTGCAGGCTGGAGGCGTGACGAGGGAAGCGTTCTGGTGCGGGGCGCCGGTGGGGCTGCTCGTGGCGCTGATACTGCTGGTCAATGAAGTGCCGGACTTTGACGCGGATAAGGCGGTGGCGAAGAATACGCTCGTCGTCAGGCTGGGCCGGACAAAGGGCGTGGCGGTCGCGGCGGGGGTGCTGGCGCTGACATACATCATCACGGCGGGCGCGGTGGCAGCGGGCGTGATGCCGGGAGGCGCGATGTGGACATTTGCCACGATGCCTGTAGGCGCGTACAGCATGTGTGTCCTGTGGCGGAACAGGTACTCGCCAAGGCAACTTCGCGCTGCGAGCGCAACGACGATATTAACGCATTTGCTCTTCACGATTATTCTGTCGGCAGTGTATCTGGCGTAAGAAGATGGGGACACAAGTACTCAGTTGGAAAGGCCAGCGCTTATTGGCAGAAGGGAGGAGCGCCAAGGGGGCGTGAATTGGTGACAGACACTGCCGGAGGTGACGAGGTAGGGGGACAGTATAAATACTGTCCCCGAGGTATTAAGTGTCAGTCACCAATTTCACTCAAGTGGCGTTCGGAAGGGCCTTTTCAACAGAGCATGACATCCTATATCTCTAAAGCTATAGAGGACAGACTGCGCCGACCATTATGTCCCCGTTTTCTTTGAGAACACGACGGCAGGGTGCAGGAAAGGAGCGGTGATGGGGGAAGAACTTGTGAGGAAGTTTGTCGAGTGCGAGTATTACCAGGAGGGCGGCAGGAACGCTTACTACAAGATAATCCCCAAGGGGACGATGGGCAACGTCGCGGCGGGGTACGTCGTGGTAGAGGGGCCGGAGACGACGCCGGCCAACTCGCACACGGACTGGGAGCAGGCGTATCTCGTCGTCGGCGGGAGCGGGACGCTGGTGCTGGGAGGCGTGCGGCACAGGGTCACGGCCGGGATGGTGGCAAACATACCGCTGGAGACGGAGCACTACGTCGAAGTCGGCGAGGGGGAGACTCTGGAATACATATATGTGAACCGGTTTCTTTGAAAATGCGGCGAACAAATCCTCCGCTGCTTCGTATTAGCACGTGACTGAGGCGCGATAAACGGAGGCAGAGGAGCGGACATGACGAGCAACACAGAGAAGCCAAAGGGGACGGCAAAGTTTCTGAGCGTCAGGTTCGGCGCAACGGGTCTGGCCGCGGCGGCGGGATATGTGGCGGCGACGGCCACTCTGGCGGGATTTGGCGAAAGATGGTGGTGGTTTTTCGATCTCTTCTCACATTTCCGGTTGCAATACATCGCAATGCTCGCGATATCAGCCCTGGTGCTTGTGGCATGTCGCGGGAAACGGACGGCGGCATTCTTCGCAGCTTTCGTCGTCGTGAACATCATCATAGTGGCGCTACCCTTTGCGGCGCGCAGACCATCGCCGCAACGGGACACTCACCTGGTCACGCTCGCATACATAAACGTCAACACAGCCAATCGACGGGTAGACCTCGTGCGCGAGTACATAACGAGGCATTCTCCGGACGTTGTCGTTCTCGAGGAAGTGAGCGATGGATGGATCGAGTCAATGAAGGCGCTGGAGGACACATATCCACATGTAATCGCAAGCACGCACAACTACGACAATTTTGGAATGGGCCTCATGAGCAGGCGTGCCTTTGTGAAGAGTGAAATCGTCTGCATGACACAATATGACATCCCTTCGGCGTATGTGCAGATAAATATCGACGGACGGGCACTGTCGATCATAGGAACACACGCGACACCGCCCGGGGGCGCCGAGACATGGAGGCTCAGGAATCTGCAACTCGACTACATAGCGGGCGTCGCTCGGGCGTGCAAGACGCCGCTTGTCCTTGCGGGCGATCTCAACGCGGCATCCTGGAGCCACGCGGTGCGGAAGTTTGGCCGGGACGCCGCTCTTGTCGATGCGTCGAGGGGGCGGGGTCCGGCGCTCACGTGGCCGACGTTTTTCGCACCGGCGCGGATACCGATCGACCACTGTTTTCACTCGCAGGATGTGGCTGTCGTATCGCGGTCTGTGGGGCCATCGATCGGGAGCGACCACTTTCCGGTTCTGGTCACGCTTGCACTGCCCTGAAGCGGCGTGGCGCCCTACGAGAAGGCAGGCATGATGCCGTGATTGACAGGCAGGCGGCAGGGGCTAAGATGGGGGAAGCTCAGAAACATTTTACGGCACAGCGCCACAGAAGGAGCGCGTAATGGCAAAGATGAAGATGGCATTGGCATCGGACGGCAAGATGTACCCCGTTGAAGAGGTCGTGCGCAACAAGGGGACGGTGGGCCAGGCGCGCGTGGTCTTTGTGGGGACGTCTTACAAATTTGTCCACAAGGTCGTGCGGGATATGCTGCTTGTCGGGGGGTTTGACGAGTGCGAGGTGGTACTCCTGGACCTGGCGGACCAGCCGCTGCGAATCGTGGGCGACCTGTTGGAAAAGATGATTGCGCAGTCGGGCGCTCATATGAGGGTCATCCGGACAAAGGACCGCAAGACGGCGCTTAAGGGCGCGGACGTGGTGCTGCTGTCGATTACGGTGGGCGGGCTCGAGGCCGACGAACGCGCGGCCGAGGTATGCGCGAAGCACGGCTACTACGTGACGGTAGGCGACACGATGGGTCCGGCGGCTCTGGCGAGAAACCTGAGGACGCTGCCGGTCGTACTCGATATCGCGCGGGACATGGAGAAGTACTGCCCGAAGGCGACGCTTCTCAACTTCACAAACCCGATGAGCTGCATTTCAGGGACGATAAACCGCTTCAGCGGCATCCGCACGATGGGGCTCTGCCACAGTGCGGAAGACCTGCTGACATTTTTCGCACGCGTTTACAAGACGACGCCCGATGCGATAGAGATGAAAGTCGGCGGCGTGAACCACATGTCGTTTGTGACATCGCTGGTTATAAAGGGCAAGGAACGCATTCACACGATAGTCCAGGATGCGGAGAAGTCCGGGGAAAAACTCGAAGACACTCTGCTCGGCAAGACCGAGAAGACGAACATTCAGCAGGACCTGTACAATATCCTCGGCGCATTTCCGTCGACGGGGGATGAGCACGCGGCGGAGTTTTATAAATACTTTCTCACGAAGAAATACGTCAAGGAGATGGGCCTTCATGTGAAAAAGGTCAAGAAGGGCCGCGGAGCGCTGCCGAGCGTATCGAGAAAGCCACCGGAGATACTGCTCAAGTGGGCGTACGGCGACGGGCCCGTTGAGGACATGGATTTTATGACGACGGAACACGCACATGAACTGATGTGGGCCGTCATGAAGGGAACGCCGACGACACGCGTCGTCAATATCCTCAACGACGGATATATCGCTGGACTGCCAAAGACCGCGTGCGTCGAGGTCATGGTGACAGTGACCAAGACAGGTTACAAGGGCAAGGAACTCGTGCTCCCGACTGCGTGCACGGCGCTCTTGTCGCAGTGGACGGCGATTCACGAGCTCAGTATCAAGGCGTCACTCGAGGGAGACCGCGAGGCGGCGAGGCAGGCGTTATTTCTCGACCCGTTTGTCCGGGACATGTACGAGATAGATCCGCTGCTTGACGACTTCATATCGGCGCTCGGCAAATGGCTGCCGAAGTGGAAAAAGCGCGGGAAATAGCAGGGAATTGCGAGGGGGAAAATACAAGGGGCGGCCAAAAGCCGCCCCTTGTCACTTTGTGCAGACCCCTGCCAGCTCAGTTGAAAAGGCCAGCGCGAATCAGCAGAAAGGTTCCTGCAAAGGGGGCGTGAATTGGTGACAGACACTTCCGGGAACCGGCAAGGCGCAAGATGAAGCCTCGTGGGCTCCGGAGTCAGTCACCAATTTCACTCATCGGGTCGCTTGAACGGCCTGTTCAACAGAGCATCGCCTGCCCTATTCGGGCAGCGCGGCGCCACGGGCGCCGATGAGGAACTTGAGCCACTGCCTGGCCATGAGCATGTGGTAAGGCTCGGTCATGTGGATATTGTCGAGGCAGACGAACTTGTCCCTGTCGGGGGCGTCGTGGATGAGTCGGCCGACTTCAATGACGGCCATGCCGGTTTCGTCGGTGAGGGCTTTATTGAGCTGATTTCTGGCGGCATCCTCAGAGGGGTCGCGGAGGTTGTCAAAGGCGTAGACCTGGGCGCCTGCGGCGGCGAAGCCTTTGGCCATTTCCTTCATCCGTTGGATGTCTTCATCGGTCCTCAAGGCGAAGGCGAAAAGCACCCTGTCAGGTTTCCAGGCAAGGGCGTCCTGGTAGAAATTCTTATAGGCACGGGTGGCGGTAAGGCCTCCCCCCTGCCATTGGCGGACGACGACGTCGGGGTTTTCCATCTGGAAGACGGCGGTCACGATAGAGACGAAGGTGCCGGGCGAGGCCCAGTGGCTCTGCATGGTGAAGGAATGGCCGATGGTCGCGATCTTCTGCGGCTTCAGGGAGCGAATGCGCGGGATGAGGACGCGGATATCCGGTTCACGGAGCAACTCACGGGCGAGGGTGTACTGGTCGCGGATGTGGTTGTACTTATTGCCCCAGTTGGCGATCTTGACGCCGACTATATGCCATGCGAACGGGGTGGCGGGGTCGTCGCCAAAAGGCTCTGAGCATGAAAGGGGGGCGAGTTTTTCGGCGGTGGCGAGGAGACTCGCGTCATCGGTGGGCAGGCCGAGTTCGGCGATGGAAATCGGCAGGCCTATGGCGCGGTAGAAGTGCATGAGGTCCCAAAGGATGGTGCCGTCACGCTCCATTTCAAAGCAGGTCTGGTAGAGATTGGCAATGGCGCGGATCTTGACGCGGTCGACCTCGACGGCGGCTTCGAGATAATCGGAGAAGACATTGACGGGGAGTTTCTCGGAAAGGGCAAGCGGCGCGGCAAGGATGGGATTGAGGTCCGTCGCGGGGGCGAAGGCGGACGGAGCGCCCGAGACCCACTTGGATACCTCGACAGGGTCAGCGGCCAGGATCGCGGCCTGGTGCGCAACTACCGCATCAAGGTCGGCTGCGGACATGGAGCCGGGGGCGAAGCAATCCACTTCGCCTTTGCCGGCCTTTTCGACGAGGAGGACCTCGTAGGCGTGGACGGCGATTATGTTGGCCTCGACCAACTGGTCCAGGCGCGTCATCTTCACGGAGTCGTCAGACATGGGTTTTTCTCCTGCCGGTGCGCTTTGTACAAAGAGAAACAAAGCAAGGATGATTGCGAGGATGGACTGCGCTGCTTTCGTAGCGGGCATTTTACTTCTCCTTATCGGTGTCGACGGCCGCGACAGGCGCGTGCGGCGAGGCGGTGATGCCAGCGGTAACGGCGAAACGAAGCGCCTCCTCGACGGACATGGCGACCGGCTCGACATTATCTCTGGGCACGATGTACGTAAATCCGCCAAGCTGGTAACTCATGGGCACGTAGACGGCGATGGCGTCGTCGGGAAAGCCCTGCATATCGGGAAACCCCTCGCGGGTGACCAGCCCAAGAATCTTCTGCGATGAACCCGGCAAGGTCAGGAGCACAACGCTGTTGAAAGACTTTTTCTGCCCACCGAAAAGGCTGAGCATGTCCTTTATGGCGCCGAAGAGGGTCTTTGCGAGGGGGATTTTCTCAATTATATAGTTACCGAGGGCGAGGAGTTTTTCGCCGATGTAGAAATTGACCGCGGCGCCGACAAAGGCGGTGACGACGAGTCCAAAGACAATACCCATGCCGCGAACGTAGCGCTCCTCGAGGAAGTACTTGATGGGCACGCTGAAGAGGCCTTCGGCCTTGGCGGCAAGCCATGCAAGGATGCTGATCGTCAGGAGAAGAGGCAGCACGGCCAGAAGCCCCTGGCCTACAAAGCCGGCGAGTCTGCGAAGCGTCGGAAACATCGGCCTCCTCCTGTCATACGTGCGATGGCTGGGCAAGGACTTGCGTCCGAGGAGAATCATGGGTATCTATTAAACGATAAGTTGCCATGAAGCGCAAGGGCAAGCGCGAAAGGGAGCGACTTTTGCGGGAACCGAGGGAAGGCGTTTTTGTCTATAAATGTGAACTCCACATTCAGTAATCTCATGGCGAGTCATTTTCCCGGGAGGAGTGTTTGATGGATTATCGCAAGGTAGGCAAGACAGACGTAAAGGTCTCCGAAATAAGCCTCGGGTGCTGGACGATGGGAGGCCCCAACTGGAACAGGGGCAACTCGATAGGCTGGGCGGAGCCGAATGAAAAGGAAGTCATCGAGGCGGTTCACTATGCGGTCGAACAGGGGGTAAACCACTTTGACAACGCGGACGTCTACGGCGACGGGCGCGCGGAGAGGATGCTCCAGCGGGCGCTCGAAGGAGTGGGCCGGGACATCATCATATCGACGAAGGTCGGTCACTTTCAGGGGACAGCGCCACATGCGTATACTCCGCTTCACATCAGGCAGCAGTGCGAGCAGTCGCTCGCGAATCTCAAACGCGAGTGCATCGACATATACTACTTTCACCACGGGGATTTCGGCGAGAACGACATGTATCTTGAAGGCGCGGTCGAAACGGTAAGGGCGCTTCGCAAGGAAGGCAAGATTCGCCTTCTGGGACTGAGCGCATACGGCAATGACGATTTCGCGCGGTTGGTGCCGGTAATCGAGCCGGACGTACTGCAGGCACACGCGAGCATGATGTTTGACAACATGGTGCGGCCGGGCAACCCGGTGCCGGAACTGATGAAGAAGCGCGGGTTGTCTCTGGTGGCGTTCAGCCCGCTCGAACGCGGGCTGCTATTGGATAAATTTGACCCGAAAAACCCGCCGGAATTTCCCGAAGGGGACAACAGGCGAGGCAAGGAACTCTACGGCGGCTCGAGTCTCGCGAAGGTGCACGCGAAACTTGCAAAGGTGAAGGAACGTTTCGGCAAGACAACGGAAGACCTCGCACGGGTGGCGATACAGTTCTTGCTCGCGCACGAGTACGTGTGCTGTCCGATAGTGGGATTTCGGAATCTCAGGCAGGTGAAGGTGGATATTGCGGCGGCGGGCAAGCCGGTATCACAGTCCGACGCGGCATGGCTGAGGGAACTATTTACAGAGTAGCCGCACCGCGCGCGGGTCTTTCGCCGCGGTTTTGAAATAGGGGCGTCCGGTTGAGATCGGACGCCCCGTTTTATTTCGTCTACCTGTAGTCTTCGACGCGTGGCTTTTCGACGCCGGTGACGCCGAAGAGTATGGGGCAGGAGCCGGAGGAACCGGGAGCGCCACAGAACGTCACGGAGCCTATTGCCACATCCGGCCGGGGGTTAGTCCATTCGGAGGCCCAGAGCACGGCCGTCTTGCCATCTGGAAGCGTGCCGGCCGCGAGGGCGCGAGTGAAGTAATAGGGGGTAGCGAGGCCGGCATCCCAGCGAGCGACGGTCTCGTCATAGCGTATGCCGTAGGAATCGACGATGCCGTCGGCATATTGTATGCGGTAGAAGCCGATGAGCTCGCTTGATTCACGGGGGAAATGAGTCGCGTCCCCGGCGTGAATCGAATCGGCGCCCCTTTCGGTGGCGGACTGGACAAAGATAAGCGAAGCCCAGCGGCCGGTGACGGGCAGCGGGACCTCCATGGGGATATCGCTTTCGCGGCGCGCGACGAGGACGCAGGACTTGCCGAGGTTAACGGCGGGGTCGACGATCTGGTACGGGATCCCGTTTGCAAAG
>CALMGO010000212.1 GCA_937863625.1 uncultured bacterium | reverse complement strand
GGAAGTATGCGCGCACCATGTACGAACCGAGTTTCATGGACTGGGGCTGGCCGGAGGACTTCATAAGGGCGCAGATATGGGCCATTGAAAACGTCATAAACAAGACCCCGGAAGAACAGGTCGAGATACTGGCCGCAGAAGCATTCGCGCCGGGAGAGATGACCGCAAGAGGTATCTACGCAAACGACCTTCTCGCGGAGGACTGGCCGGAGAAGTGGCGCGAGGAGGTGTTAGCGCACTTTTCGGAACGTGGGCCAGAGCAGAAACTCATGATCCTGGAGCAGTATGGCTTGATGTTTCCCGGAGACAGCCGACTCGCGGAGGTGGCAAAGGGAGACAGCGCCAGTGAAGTTCGGCTCGAAGGTCTGCTGCGTCTGGCCAGGGCTGACGGAACTCCGGGATCGGCCGCGACGAAAACAGGTCTGCTGACTCGCGACCGGGCGGCGTGGTTTGAGTGGAGCAGCAGGCTGTACAACAAAGAACACAGCGTCGAAGCGGCCGCTGCGCTGTGCGACCTCATCAGGGCGAAGGGCGCGTATCCGGATGTGGCGGGCGCGACCGGCAGGAGGGGGGACGTGGATATTCTGCTGCGCGTTCTCGAAGATCCTGCCGCACTGCTGGTGAAGCTTGGCGCCGAGCGCCGGGATCAGAGTGCTGTCGGTGCAGATGGGGTACGCGCGGTGATAGTCAAGGCGTTGACGAAGTATGATGACCCACGGGTGATTGAGACTCTGCTGCAACTGGCGGCGCCGTCAGAATGTGAGTCCTACACATACGAAGGGGCGGTGTCGGATTTGTCGGACATAGGGGACAAGCGTGTGCTTGATATTATGAAGGCTTGGGCAAAGGCCAGGCCTGAGGACGAATTGCTGAACGAGGAGACACTTGTTCTTGAGTTGAGGTTGTGTGACGACCCGCTGGGGCTTTTAGCCAGTTTCGACAGTGCAAAGAGAAAGGCCTTCAGCATGTGGGGTGGAATCTGCGGCCGGAGCTGGCTCGTCGACAGGTATACGACGGAACAACTGACAGCGTCTCTCGCAGAGGAGAAGTACGCGAACATCTGGCCGTTTGTGTACGGGGCGCTGGTGGCCAAACGCGCAATGGAAAAAGGGGAAGCGGGGAAGTAGAAATGCGCAAGCACCAATGTGTGCGCGATATGGCGGAGGCATGGGCCGTTACGGGGCGACCTGTATCTGCACCTTGACGGAGGTGGGGGGCATGTCGGCGGCGAAGGCGAACGCTTCGATGGCCCGGTCGAAGGGGAAGGTGTCGGTGACAAGCGGCGCGACATCGATGCGGCCGGAGGCGACGAGGTCGATAGCACGGTCGTAGACATTGGCATATCTGAAGACCGTTTCGATGCGCGCCTCTTTAGCGGCGAGGGCGACGATATCAAACGACACCATCTCGTTGGGCATGCCGACAAAGACGATAGCGCCTCCGGGACGAAGAGGGGCAAGGGCCGAGGCGGCGGCACGGGCGGAGCCACTGGCCTCAAAGACTATGTCGGCGCCCCAGCCGCCTGTGAGGTCCATGGTCACTTTTGCCACGTCGTCGGTTGTGATATTAACGGGCGTAATGGGGCCGAGGAACGCGGCGAGGGCGAGCTTTGGCGCGACAAGGTCAGAGATAATCACACGGGAACATCCGCCGGCTATGGCGGCAAGGGCGGTCATGATGCCGATGGCGCCGCAGCCGGTGACGACGGCAACGTCGCCGGGGGTGATGCGGGCTTTTGTGGCGGCATGCATGCCGACGGCGAGAGGTTCGATGAGGGCGCCGACGGCATACGAGACATTATCCGGCAGGAGGTAAGTGAGCGACGCAGGGTGAACGACGGATTCGCGTAGGCAGCCGTGCACGGGAGGCGTGGCCCAGAAGACGACTGAGGGGTCGAGATTGTAGATGCCGAGGCGGGAGGCGCGGCTCTCCCAGTCGGGGATGCCGGGTTCCATGCAGACGCGGTCGCCGGGCTTCAAGGAAGTGACTTCACATCCGACCTCAATGACGGTGCCGGAACCTTCGTGGCCGAGGACAAGGGGCGCGGAGACGACAAAGGGGCCGACGCGGCCATCGGTGTAGTAGTGCAGGTCGCTGCCGCAGATGCCGACGGTGTGCATGGCGATGCTGACGTCGCGGGGGCCGAGAGTCTCGGCGAAGTCGATATCGCGCAGGGCGAGAGAGCGGGGGCGGTCAAGGACGAGAGCTTTCATGCGAGGACCTCCGTGGCCAAGGCTATCTGCGCGCCGAGACTGTTCATGATCGTGAAGAGTCTTTCGAGTTCACTTTAGACATTTGTAATGTACCAGCGGAGGGAGCGTTTTTCGAGGGGAAAGAGAGGACGGATCTGGAATTATGAATGAGGAACCAAGGGCAAGGCAAACACCTTTCTTCACCACAAAGAACTCGAAGGACACTAAGAAAGGCGAAGACAAAAAACAAACCACACCCTGTTTCACTCTACTCCGCCAAGGCCCGCCCCCGACTCCCTCCAAAGGCGGGTAAAGGTCGGGACGTTCCGCAGAGGCGGGCAAGCCCGCCCCCGACTCCCTCCCCCGACGGGTCGGGACGTTCCGCTCAGGCGGGTAAACCCGCCAAAGGCGAGGTGAAGGTCGGGACGTTCCACAGAGGCGGGCAAAAAGCGCACCCTACATCAAACATGCCATGGAATCCGCGTGCGCTAAAGCGCACCCTACATGACAACAGGGGCAAGGCCTCAGGCGGTGGCGGGGAGGTGGAACAGTTCGGCGGTATTTTTCCAGGCGATGCGTTCGACGCCTTTGCGGTGGAGGCAGGTTTTTTCGAGCATGGCGACAAGGGGGCCTGCGGTGATAAGGGGGAAGTCGACGCCGAAGAGGATTTTTTCGGGGCCGAGGGTGGAGACGGCGCGGCGAAAAGCGCCGAGGCAGAGCATGACGAAGCCGGAAGTATCGACCCAGACGTTGTCGTGTCTTCGGGCGACATCGATGCCGTGCGGCCAGTTGTACATGCCGCCGATGTGGGCCATGATGAAGCGGGCCTTCGGGAATGCGGCGGCAAGGCGGTCAACACCGTCGGTGTGTTCGCGGGTCGAGGCATGCTGGAGGATTGGGACGTCGAGCGAGACGGCAAGTTCGATAATCTCGAGAATCCGCGGGTCGTCGGTTTCGTGCTTCAAGATGTACTGACAGATTTCGCCGATGCCGACAAGGGAGCCGTGTGCAACGTGGC
>CALMGO010000211.1 GCA_937863625.1 uncultured bacterium | reverse complement strand
CGATGAGGAAAAGCGAATTGTCGGAGACTACGTAAAGGATAAATGGGTATTTGTCGCGTCCAAACTGCGCCGCGATGGCGAAGGCGTCAGCGTGCCTCATCCGATATCGATTGCATTTGCCTCCACGAAGCCCGTTTACCCGATGCGGCTCACCGCGGCCAGCGGCGCGCCGGTGGCCCTTGACCTGTATGTTGTGGCCAACGGGAGGGCGTCATGCGCCGGACTTGAGACTGCTTTCTCGGATACGTACGAAGGGCCCATAAACCGTTACCACCCCAGCGACGAAAACAACGCGAAGTACTACGATGGCGATTCTTTCGGAGCCATCGGGCATGAAGGCCTGTTGGCGCTCCTCTGGAACCGCTGCACGCTCACGAAACTCAGCGCGAAAGTGAGTCCGCAGGACATGAAAGAGGATTACGTGCTTGCACTGTCGGCGGCAAAGCCGCACCGACAGCATCTCTACAGTGTCCGCGGGGCCTTTCATACGGGAGTGGTGTTCGCAGTTCTGGTCTGGTCGGCGCTCCTGGCATTGGCTGCATTTACGTGGATACCCAGCGTCGCTCGCGAGCGGGGGCAGTTGAAAGCGCTCCAACTGGTCGTCGCGCCCATAACGATTGGCGCGGCTCTTCTCATGGTGCTCGTTTACGCGTCTCTACCCAAAGTCGACGTCACCAGCGTGGGACGGCTCCTGTTCCTCCGGCATAAAAACGCAGAAACCCAACAGGTATTGCTGGTTGAACAGTATGTGCAGGGCTTTGGCGAGACTCCCCCGACTCTCGAAGAGGCGCGACAGGACATTGCAGACACATTCCGGGAGAAGGGGCTCAAAAACCCTCTCACCGGCCGGCCGCTTGTCGAGTCGGACGGGCCGGGAGACTACACCCTCACGGAGGACGAAAAAGGCATCATTATCCAGTTCTATGACGAGAACGGTCTCCGGAGTGAGTGGCATCTTACCGAATTGCTGCGCGGCGATCAAAGGGACGGCAACTAAACGATCCGGTGCCTGAATCATCTAAACATTCCCCATGCACTATCTACCTCCCTGCCAGGCACTTACGAGTCTACGCGTCGTAAGCGCGAAAAGAATCACGGTGTCTGTCACTCCAGTTAAGGGCGCGAGTAAAGGCGGCACCGGCGGCGATTGTCGTGGACAGGCGGGGCGCGAAGTTTACCATGAGTTCGCTGCCGATGTGGGCTCCGGCGCAAGGAAACCGAAGCGTCTCTTCACGCGACTGTCGGACAACGAAGCCCCTATAGACAACAGGAGGTTCAGGATGCGAAGACTCGTATTGCTTGCAGCGGTACTGGCGGTTCTTGTCACGGCCGGCGTCGTCCGGGCGCAGGAGTACCCGGAAAAATGGGTGATGGCTTACGGCAAGAGCATCACTACCGAGGAGAAGACGCAGGATTTCATCAATCTTATCAACGACGCGGCTAAACTCGGCTACACGCACATCTTCTTCGACGAAGTATACGGCCAGATGCTCTGCGCCATGCCGCCGTCTTACTTCGAACACATCAAACAAGTGCGCGCCGCAGCCGACAAGGCGGGCGTAAAAATCGTGCCGGGCATCTTCAGCGTAGGCTACTCGTGGCGTGTAATATGGTATGACAACAACCTCGCCGCAGGCATCCCCGCGCGCGATGTGCCCTTTGTCGTCAAGGACCACGTCGCACTTGCAGACCCCTCCGCAGCGCCGGTCATCGAGAACGCCGGATTTGAGATGGTCGACGGGATGATACCCGCATGGACGCCCGCGGAAGGCGCCCAGGTCTGCGTCAGCGCCGACACTACGGAGTTTCACTCGGGGGCGTCGTCGCTCAAAATGACGGACTTCGACAAACTGCCGATGTCCGGGGAGGGCAGGCGCCGTCGCACGAGCCCCTGCCAGGTCACGCAGACTATCGCCGTGGAGCCGTTCAAGTACTACCGCCTCACCATCTGGCGAAAGACGTCCGGCCTCGAGGCGAGCGGTTCCAGCATCGGCATCGTCCCCACAGATCACAGTCGCAACCAACTTTCGTACACCAACTTCGAGATTGACCCCGTCAACGACTGGGAGGATTTTGTAACGCGTGACAGCGACTGGAAGGAATTTCAACTTACATTCAATACGCTCGAGGCCACGTCGATTGATATCACAGTGGGCATCGACGGCGCGCGCGCCGGCGCCGTGTGGTGGGATGATTTGAAGATCGTGCCTGCAGGACTGGCCAATCTTCTTCGCGGCGATACGAAGCCCTTTGTCGTAAAAAGCGCCGACGGCGCGGTGACCTACGAAGAGGGTCGCGATTTCATATACGTCAAAGACGTACTCATGGGCATGGCGCCCATGCCTGCCTGGCTGTCGTATGTGCCGCCGGGGGGGAGCTTTGATATATGGCACGAAGGGCCTGCCATCCGCCTTACGCCTGATTCGCGGATACAGGACGGCGAGAAACTGCTTGTCTCGTACTACCATCCGCACATTGTTTACGGCCACCAGGTAGTCGGCTCACTCACCGACCCGCAGGTCTTTGGTGTATTTGACCAGCAGATGCGGACGGTGGTTGACGCGTGGGGAGCGTCGGCGTATTTCATGGGTTACGATGAGATACGATGCGGCGGATGGGAAAAACAGCCGGGCGGCACGGACTACAAGGTCGCAAAACTTCTCGCAGACCACGCCACGCGCGCGGTACAAATCGCCAAGAAATACGCCCCGGACGCGAAGCTCTATATATGGTCTGACATGTTCGACCCCTTCCACAACGCGCGCAAGATCGATGGGCACGGATACTATCTCTGCAACGGGGATTTTGAAGGCTCGTGGGAAGGGCTGCCCTCCGAAGTGCGCATCATCAAATGGGGCGGCGGCGGGGCGGATTGTCTGAAGTTTTTCGCAGACCGCGGCCACGAAATAGTCATATCCAGCGGCAACCGCCGAGCGGTTGAGAGCTGGAAGGAAAACGCCAAGGACGTCCCGCAGGTGCTGGGGTTCATGTATACCAATTGGCAAAGCGACTTCGGCGGCCTGCCTGATTTCATGGCGGCTATTGAAGGCAAGCCCGCCGTAGAGGAGCAAGCCGCAGACCGGCCATAAAGCGCCGGCAAAGTCTGAAAGAGATAAGCCCGCCGCACCGGACACCACCGGTCGGCGGGCTTTCTTCATTTGGCCACGCGGGACACAAAACCCGGGACATTAATGCCGATTCTTGATGGCCGGGCACAGCCAGCACACCCAAACCAGAACCGCCCGCGCCGCAGTCCCTTACAGAACCGTCGCACAAGCCGTAGGGGAACCGGCATTGTATCATAGATATTGCGAATTTCTTGGAAGAGCAGAAGGATATCCTGTAAGGTTATTGGTGATATTGGCCGGAGGATGATGCATGTGTGCACAATGGAATAGTGATATTGACAGAGGTCTCGTGATTGACGCAATTTCACGTATCGCCTTTGTCAACGAGCACGGAGGCGCCTCTTTCACTGGCATCGCGATCCAGCGGTATATCCCGATGCTCATCAGCGCCGTGGAGTTTGACCGCGGCATCCCTCCTTCGCTCCATCACGACTTTGTCTGGTCTGCCGTCTGTGATGCAGTCAAGGCGGGAAAACTTGACGCGAACAATCTGAAGCGTCTAGTATGTGCCAACGAGCGCGCCTACCTGAAGGAGCCGGTGCGCCACTACATTCTGCTGACCGCAATCGGACTGAAGCTACCGAAGTACCCTCTTCGCATTAGGATCGGCGGGACAACGCTCGTATTTACACAGCGATACCCTAAAAGATTCGACAGAAAGCCCGTGGCTCACCAGTTTTCCTCTGCAGTGGCCGCGGAGCTTCCCAAGGATTACTGCTGGGTCAGAGTGAGCATTTCAGGTAGGCGGCCTAAAGAAGCGGCGGAATGCGGCTTGGAAGCGCTGGATCTCCTTCGTGGAATCTGGAACTTCGGCCTGACTTTCCAGACCTTTCGCATGTCTTTTCCCGCATGTGGCCCGGCAAATAAGATCCTCCCAGGGCCTATTCACACGCTTCACTCTCCGGATGGCACGCTGGCAACGAAGCTGTACTGGTACGAGCCCTCATACCGCAAACCCACCATACCATACGACGTGTCTGCGAAATTCGACAGACTGCGAGGGTTCGAGAAACGCGTGCGACAGCAACTCAGAAGCGCGAAGGAGAAGTGTCTCCTGATTCACGCTCTAATTCGCTATGTGAGGGCACAGGATGAGTGGGACCTCAACAATATGTTCCTGAGCTTGTGGTCTCTTCTCGAGACATTGACAGATACTCTGAAGCTCTCGTATGACAAGACCATTCGACGCGCAGCGTTTATCGGGAGAGACAGGGCCTTCGCCATGCAGGAATTGAACCATCTGCGCATATGGCGAAACAAGACGGTGCATCTCGGGAAGTCCAGTGAAGATAGACAGAGCCATGTCAACGCACTCAAGGCTCACGTGGACGAATTACTTGCGTTCCTGCTGTTAAACCCAGACAACCGAAGGAAATCGCTGGAGGAAATCGCACTTTTCCTTGATGTCCCTCACGATGCCGAGACTCTGACACAAAGAATTGAATTGTACCAAAAGGCATTGAAGCTACACGGCGGTAAGTGATCAACTGGCGGGGGGCTGTACACTGCGAGCAGATCATGGGAAACAAGGCCTGGCGATACCAAGCCACATGTAATTGATGGAGTTCATTGAGGGGTCGGGTCCCTGGGAATTCGACATTCGCCGCTGACGCGAGCCTATACCACTCATCGCTTGTCGGGTGTGGAGGTGCTTCAACGGATTTGTGGCAGCATGCCGCGTCGCGCTATTCATCGTCGTCGGCAACGCCATACTCGTTGTGCGCTATCTGTTCGGCGCAGATCACAACCTCGTCACAGTCAAACGTAGGACATACCTCCGGGCCTGTTTTGCGGGTTCCGTTGAACGGCAGCACTGCAAGGGCCTTCAGGAGTGGCAGTGCGAACACCTGAACGTCTTTCCCATTGTCTGCCTTGGCCAGCCCGCGCGCGAGAAGAACCCTTCGATGGTCATGGAGGAACGCTAGAATCTCAATGAACCGCCAGAGGTTAGCGTGCGTGGCCACTTGGTCCGGCATATACCGCTCAGTTATAAAGACTGAGAACTGCACTTCTATATTCGTCATGTTGAGTCGTATCTCCTCTGTCCGATCACCGCCACCTACTAGCTTTATGCCTCGGTAGCCCAGGTCCCAATCATCCAGCGGAGTCCCTTTGAGTCGACCAATGAAGTCCATGACCTCCGTCAAACCTTCCAGCGACCACGGTAGATTGCCTCTTCGAACCATATTCTGTTCTTGCTTCGATAACGGTTTGAGGTCCGCCATATGCCACCTCCTGAGGCTGCACTCTCGGGTAAGGCGCTACTGATGCATAGCACACTCTAGCACGTGGTTGTTTGCAGCACAAGCACAATTCATGCCGGAGTGGGCGAATCCAGAGACAGCGCAACTACAGGAGGTCTGAGATGGTGATGGGCTGGCCCGTGGCGATGGATTTGTTGGCGGCGATGCCCATGAGGACCGACCACGCGCCTGCGCGATAATCAGCGCGCGAGCCAAGAGGGTCATCCCGCTCGGTGTCGCCGAAGAGGTCATCCAGCAGAAGTTCGTCCCCTCCGCCGTGACCGCCTTTTGCCTCAGGCAGCGGCACGGAATAGGACTTCTGGAAATGCGGAAAGACGGTAATCGTCGTATCGCCTTTCTTCAACTCTCCCGGCGTCGTTCCGTCACCCGAAACATAAACCGTCTCCTGCGCGACATGCTCAAGCCGCCCCTTGGTGCCGTTGAAGCACACCCGGTACCCCTCCCACGGCACAAATGAATTGAGCGAATACGACATGAGCGCGCCGGTTGCGTACCTTACGACGAGGCACATCGTGTCCTCGATGTCGATTTGCGGCGAAAAGACGCAGCGGTCACGGTAGTACCCGTCGTGAGATTCGTTGTCGAGATAGAGCGATTTCAGGTTTTCGTTGGCGGCGATATCAAGGTAAAAATTGCAGCGCGACGAGACGGGGCAGGTGTGGCAGCGTTCGCTGTGAGACTCAAGTCCGTAGAGCGCGGCCTGGCGCTCAGTGTAAAACTCCCGTTTGCCGCGCGCGAATACCTCTTCGGGAGAGGTGCCCAGCCACCAGTTGACGAGGTCGAAATGGTGCGTGGCCTTGTGGACCATGAGCCCGCCGGAATTTTCCTTATTGCGGTGCCAGCGGCGATAGTAATCGGCGCCGTGATCGGTGTTAAGCATCCAGTTGAAATCGACCGAGAGCACGTCCCCGACAATGCCGGAGGTGAGGAGTTCCTTTATCCTCATGCGCACGGGGGAGTAACGGTAGTTGAATGTGACGCGGACGCTTTTGCCGGTGGACTTCACAGCGTCGAGAATCCTCTTGAGGCGCACTTCGTCGATGGTAAGCGGCTTTTCGGTGATGACGTCACAGCCTGCGTACAGGGCCTTTGTGATGTATATATCGTGTGTGGAGTCCTTGGAGGTTACGATGACGGTATCGGGCTTTGTCTCGGACAGCATCCTGTCAAAGTCGGCCGCGTCATATCCGGGAATGATGATGCCCTCGGCTTCGAGCGTCGAGCGCACAAGTTCAAGGCGGCCGGGGTTGCTGTCAGATACCGCCACGAGGCGGCTCGTGCGGCGATAGTCGCGCGTGAGGGCCTGCCAGTACATCTCGCCTCGCGAGCCGAGGCCGACTTGCGCGTACTTTGATACGGACACTGTGAGCGCTCCGGAAAAGGGCCTGTGACGGATGTGTCCCCCAATGAGGACAGCCATCATCGTCCAAAGGAGCGGGCGTGAGTCAAGGGCGCAGGGGGCGCCGACTTCTATGCGATGTCGGCAGGATCCGCGTCTTCCTGACCGCTGACGGTATTCCTTCTGATGGCGGCTTGGAGCTCAGCCGCGTTGATTGGCTTGCTGACGTAGTCGTTCATGCCGGCATCGATGCATTTGTCGCGGTCGCCTTTCATGGCGTGCGCGGTCATCGCGATTATGTGGATATCGTGGTTGAGAACGCGCGAGGAAATGTCCCTGATTTGTTTTGTGGCCTCATAGCCGTCCATTTCGGGCATCTGCACATCCATCAGAAC
>CALMGO010000210.1 GCA_937863625.1 uncultured bacterium | reverse complement strand
GTCGATCTCCTCCCGGCTTATCGGCGGGAGCATCTCGAAACGGCGCAGTTCCTCCGGACTTGTGAAGTCCAGAATCGCAGGGGGCTCCTCGCGGTATACGGCGCGGGAGCCGGGAGTCCTCTCCGGGGGCTTGCCCTTGAGAAGGCCGTTTAGCTGATCGAGAAGGGAATTCATCCGGTCGAGGTTGTTGGCAATCTCGAAATCCTCACCCTCGACCTGGTCGAGGATGTCCTGTCCCTCACTTCCGGAGAGGGCTTTGACATCAAACCGTGCCTGGACAATATCTGACCTGAGGCCTGAAATCTCCTCGTGGAGCCAGGAGTACAGCACCTTTTCCCTGCGAACAAGCATCCCCACCGCAATGCCGGCCACCAGACCTGTCATAACTGCAACCGTCCAGCCAAGCATCGTACATCTCCAGTCTACCCTGAATCCGAACTGCGAGCATTTCGGCGCATCACATTGGTGCGCGACTCTGTTGTCATAAACAGCCGGGGGCTTCGCGTTCTTCCAGGGCCTCAGGCGACTCTTGATCCAGTCCTGTCCGGCGCTTCTCGCGCGGGGCCGCCGCGCCTGTTTTTCCAGACCACCGGCGCGCGGGCCGTATAGAGTTCATACGCCCAGTGCGCTGGTTTTCACAGGCGACGGCTGGACAAGGCACTGAATGGAGATCAGAAGGCCTTGCGGCAGTTGCATTTACGTAAATTGTCAAGAAAGGGCGTTATCCGCCTTCCTATGAGAATATACCCCATGGGAAGGGGTTGTCAAACGGAGGGGAAAGATGAGGCTATGGAAGCTGGAATGCCGCGTTGAAAACAAAGATTCTTCTCATCCGCAGGCGAACGCCGAGGACCACAATTATGAAAAGTAAAGAGACCGCAAACGTCAAGACGCGTCCTGTCAGCACACTGGCGGCAAGCCGCCGGCGCCACACAGAGAAGACGAGGCGGAATGCAGGATACCCACGCGCTACGCCCCTATTTTGCCATGGCGAGGATTTTGTCCATGGCCTTGGAGGTACGGGCGATTAGCCCCTTGTCCCAGGGCATCATCTCGGCCGTGACATAGGAACGATATCCGACGGCCTTGAGCGCGGACATCGTCTCTTTCCAGGGGACGTTTCCTTGGAGAAGGTCGCAGAAGCCGGCCGCGGTGCCGACGGAGGTCTTGAAGTCCTTTATATGTATGCGGACGATGCGCTTGCCGAGGATCTTGATCCAGTCCTGTGGGAAGCCGGTCAGGAGAACGTTGCCGACGTCGAAATAAGCGCCGATGTATTTGCTGCCGATGGAGTCGACGAAGTCTCTCATTTCAAGCGGAGAAAGGAGAAACTTGTTCCAGACGTTTTCGACGCCGACTTTGACCTTGTGCTTCGCGGCGATGGGGGCCAGTTTTTTCAATGCCTTCTGGGAACGCTTGTAGCATTCGTCATAGGGTATCTGCTCGGCATTGGGAAGGAAGAAGACATCCACCGCGCCGGGGACGACGAGGACGGCGTCAAGGCCGAGCCATGCGGCTTTTTCAATGAGGGCCACGGCAATGTCGAACGCCTCCTCGCGGCCCGCCGCATCGTTAGCGGTGAGCGGCTTGTCCCAGAACATGCCGGTCGCGAGGCTTGATAGCTCGACGCCGGCGGCCTTGGCGTCGGCGGCTATGGCGCGGCATTCCTTTTTTGTGGTGGCGGGGGTGATTTCACCTACGCCGGCGAGCGCCGGCTCGACGGCCTGGAAGCCTTTGGCCTTTGCCTCGCGGAAGACCTTTGCCAGAGGAGCAGCCGCTTCGAGACCACCTTTGAAAGACCAGTAACTGATGCACTTTTTCATGTCAGCCCCCTTGCAGAGCACACGTTTAGTATCCAAGGCGCTTGTGCGTCGCCGGACGATCAGGAGTCGGCGGGCATCGCGGCAATCTGGGCGGCGGTAAAGACCGGGCCGTCCTTACATACGTATACACCGCCGACGTTGCAACGGCCGCATTTTCCGACGCCGCACTTCATGCGGTTTTCGAGAGTAGTATATATGATATCAGGCGCGAAACCCATATCTTCAAGCGCGGCAATCGAGAATTTTATCATTATGGGGGGGCCGCAGACGACGGCAACCGCGTTTGCGGCGGAAGGGGCGGCCTCTTTGAGGACGGACGGGACAAGGCCGATTTCGCCCTTCCCTGTTTGGCCATTTCGTAGCCGTCGATGCTGGTGGCGGCCGAGGCCGGCG
>CALMGO010000209.1 GCA_937863625.1 uncultured bacterium | reverse complement strand
ACGACCCGGTCTATGCCTGTCAGTTCGCCGCTGGACGTTCCCACAACCGCCATTCCCTCGATCATGAAAGGCGCGGCCAGAATAACGCCGTCCGTCTGCGCAGGTTTGAGCCATATCTCGTTGAGCGAATCCCTGTCCAGCTTGTGCAGCGCCCCATCGCTGCCCGCGGCGTATATATACTCGCCCTCCACATAAAGCGGCTGTGCTATGCTCACCGGAAACTCGCGGCCTATCGTTTCGCGGCCCTTGTTGTCTATCGTCACGAGCCTCCCCGCCGAGACCGCGTAGTACAAGTCATCATAATCCGTAGGCTTCGTGGTCAAAGGCTGAGATAATTGCGTCATCCACTGAACCGCACCAGTCTCTCGGTTAAACGCCATGAGCATGCGGTCCTTGGTCGCCACGAGAACGCTGTTGCTGTAAAGGTATACGTGGGTTATCTCGACCTTGTCCTTCTTCCCTGTAATATTGAAGGAAAGGTCTTGTTCCCACGCCTTTTCGAGGCCGACCTCTCTGATTCCCATCGGCGTAAACTCCGCCAGGCCTGCTTCGTAACGCTTCTTCAACTGGGCCTTCTCAGAGGCGCACCCGACCGGCAACCCCAGCGCAAGCACCATTGCCAGCAGAAGCAAACGCTTGATCATCTCAACTCCCTTCAATAAAATCGGCCAGGTCGATGCCTTTTTCGCCTTCGATTTCGCGCAGTCGGCCTATGCGCTCTATGTCATCCTCTATGCGGCCTGCGAGTTTGAGTACGTACGGACGCCCAGCGAGGCGGGCCTTAAGGTCCTCCAGCATTTCTTCCCAGTCCCCGCCGTACAACTCATCCCGGATTATCACAAGGACCTTTTCTTCGGGAGCAAGAGCCGGCTTTTCCATTGATTCCGCCCCAATCGCCGCCGGACGTACAGTCCATTGGGTATAAGCCTAAAACCCACGCAAGTCAAGCAAAAAGCCCCTCTAACGCCCTATCGGCGCTCCGATTGCGCGTGTTTGGCGCGTCGGCCGGCTATGCGTTGGTTATCGCCACATTACGGTGGTCTTTTGCGCTTTTTTCTTCCGCCTTTATCACCAGGACCGCATTACGAGCGTCCTTTGGCGTCACAATCTTGGGCTTCTGGTTTTTCAGGATGCAGGTGAGGAAATAGTCGATTTCGGCCGAATATCCCGTCCCTTCGGCCACTGCCGGCGTTTCCACCTTGCCTCCCGACGTGTAGACTTTCAAAGTCGGGCTCTGGCTCGTCGAAAACTCCACCGTCGCCTTGTCGAATATCACCGTGTACGCCATCTCAAACGGATATGACCCGTGAAAGCTCCACCCGCCCTCGGCCGTCACGAGCATGCTCTTGCCGAAATCGTAGTTTGTCACTATATGGTCGATTCCGCCCGAGGGGCCCGGCACGCCCGCCGATTCCACTTTCTTGGGAGTCCCGAAGATGTAGTTGATGAAATCCGTGTCATGGATGTGGAGGTCCAGTATCGCACCGCCGCTTCGCTTCTGATTCATCAGCCAGTTCTGCCAACCCCACGTAGGGGCCACGCTGCGACGCTTGAATATCGCCGATTTGACACGGCCGTACTTCTTGCCCTTCATGATCTGTGCCAGGTACTCGTACTCCGGCCAGAACCGTATGCAGTGCGCCACCATGAACTTCGACTTGCTTCTCCCCGCCGTGGCTACGATCTTGTCGGCCTCCTGCAACGTCAGCGCAATCGGCTTCTCGCACAAAACGTGTTTCTTGGACTCCAGCGCCTTCATCACGTAGCGAAAGTGCAGAAAAGTCGGCAGCGTGATATCCACAAGGTCCACGTCCGGGTCGTCTATGAGCTCGTCGGCGTCCTTGTAGAGTTTTATCCCCGAAAGGTCCACTTCCTTGGCGCTCGGGTCGTCGATATTCCCGCCTATCTTCGACCAGTCGCCTGAAAGCTTGGCGTCGTCCACATCGGCTATGGCCACGACCTCAGCGTTTGGATGTTCCTTGTATATGCCGAAATGCGCCTTACCCATGAATCCCAAGCCGACGCATCCTACTCTCACTTTCGCCATATCGAGCGCTCCTTTACAGCTATGCCCTCAGTGCTTTACGCGGAAGTCCCGCTTCCGCACGAACTGTTTCACCGCCTCCACTATGAACGACGCCGCCGGCGGACATCCCGACACCTTGTCCCCGTCGGTTTCTTTCGCAAGGCAGCGCCCCAGAAGCAACCGCCCCTCAGTAGTCCTCTCCTCCAGCACCGCGATCGGCCCCACCGCTATCTCCAGCGATTTGGCCGGCAGCTTCACACCTTCGTCGCCGAGCATCATCAGCGCCGTCGCCAGCGCCGATATGCAGTTCGAGCACGGCTTGCCCATCAGGACCTCTATCCCCTCCACCGTGCTTATCTTGGAAGGATCCGTCGGCGGAAGCTTGAAATCCTTTGCAACCGCGCTTGCAAGCTCCACCCCCGTCACATCAATCTCTCCGGCCTTCTTCGTGCCGAGACCATGCCTGGCTGCAAGCACTATGTGCTTTACTTCCGAAGGCTCCACCCCCGCGATCCGGCAGCACACCGCATCCGCCGCCACACAGTCGTAACTCACGACCACCAGCCCCAGCCGGCGGATGCTGCTCATCGCCCGCCCGGGCCCTATCCCCTCCATGGCCCGTATCGCGTCGACCACCGCAAGTTTCGGCCTCATCACGAGGTTTATGTCCGCTATGCACTCGCTCATGCCGATGCGGTGATAGCGGATGCGCTCGTCCTCGTCGTTACCGGGAAGCCTTCCGCCAACGCACCCCTTCATGTTTTTGAGGCTTAAACTCATCAGCGCCTCAAGGTGCGTCTTCATCTTCGGAACGCTTATGCAATGGCTCTCGAGCACTGTCTTTGAAATAAGCGTCTTCTTGAGCAGAAGTCCCCCGGTAATCGGTCTCTCGATAAGGTCGCTCAGGGGATCATGAATAGCAATGTCGTATTTGTCTGCAAGAGCGGTGACGCCCGTGCGGCTGAGGAGGCGCCGACCGCCGTTTTCGCCTACCATCACGCTGTAACCGTGGCTGCGAAACCAATCTGCAACG